>CAZLIG010000114.1:555-828 GCA_964559415.1 uncultured Rhodospirillaceae bacterium | reverse complement strand
ATGAACAGGACCCAGCCTGCTTTTTTGTCGCGCATCATTTGGCCGAGGGAAAGGACGAGGCCCATCGGGATGATGAGGATTTCGACCATTTGTATGAAATTGGAGAGGGGCGTGGGGTTCAGGTAGGGGTGCGCGGAGTTAGCGTTCAGGAAGCCGCCGCCGCTTCCGCCGACGATGGAGATGGCTGCCTGACTCGCAATGGGACCTTGGGCGATAAGTTGTTTTGCGCCTTCGAGGGTTGCGGCTTCCACAAAGGGGGTCAGGGTTTGGGGG
>CAZLIG010000114.1:0-545 GCA_964559415.1 uncultured Rhodospirillaceae bacterium | reverse complement strand
GACAATCGCGGCGAGGGGCAGGAGGATATAGACGATGGAGCGGGCGGCATCGGCGTAGAAGTTGCCGAGGTTCGGGTTTTCGCGCTGGACGAAGGCTCGGGCGACGACAAAGGAGACGGCGAGGCCTGTGGCGCAGGACATGAAGTTTTGCGAGGTCAGGCCGACCATTTGGCTGAAGAAGCTTAGGGTTTGTTCGCCTGCGTAGGATTGCCATCCCGTATCGCAGAGCCATGAGATCATGATGTTGAAGGCCAAGGGTGTCGAAAGGTCGTTGAAGCCTTGGGGGTTCCACGGAAGGCGGCCTTGGAAGCGGAGCATCAGGAAAAGGACGAGCGCGCCTACGAGGTTGAAGACAAAAAGCGAGAGGAGGTATTGCCTCCAGTTTTGGGGCTTGAGGTACTGAGGGCCTGTGACTTTTGCAAGAAGGTTTTCGATGACGGGTATGCCATGACCTCCGCCGGTTTCTTTTGTGGCGAAAAGCCTTGTGAACAGGCTGGCGACGGGGATCGCGAAGGCTAGCGTTACCACGAAATAGAGGGCGTATT
>CAZLIG010000113.1:0-7418 GCA_964559415.1 uncultured Rhodospirillaceae bacterium | reverse complement strand
CGCAACGCTCCTCCGCTCATCGATCTTCTTCGCCCAAAAATCCCCTTCCCGAGCCTCGCCCGCCCAAACGATCCCCACGTTCAGCGCATCCTCTCCCCAAACCTTCCCCTTCCACTTTTGACGCGCGGCATCCCCAACCCTCAAATAAGGAACCGAGCAAGGCACCGAGTCGACTTCCGTCCCAAAAACATGAGGTAAACTCATCAAAGGCACATAAAAATCGAACGCGCCTTCATCCTCAACCGCATCCACAAACGCGCAATTCGAAAACAGCTTTTTAAGCGGGGCAGGGCACTTCACCGTCACGTCGGCCCCCCAAATCTTGCACATCTCCGCATACCGCACGAACTGCAAGCAGTCTCCAAGCCCGCCCTCGCAAACGATCAGGAGCCGCTTCCCGTCAAGAACTTCTCCGTTCCACCGCCGTCCCTCCGGGAGTTCGCACCTCCGCATCCTCGGAGAGCCAAGCCCCGCCTCAAACAGCTTCCACCCTTCCCTATATCGCCCCAGCGCAAGAAGCGACAAACTCAAGTTCCATGTCGCATCCACCGACTCCGGCTCAATCTCAAGAGCCTCCAAAAAGCACCGCACAGCCTCTTCATGCGCCCCTTTTTCCTGATAAACCGCCCCCATCAAAATGCGCCCCTCGGCAGACCGAGGCTGAATCCGCAAAACCTCCCGGCAGCTCTCCACCGCCTCGTCGAGTTGGCTAAGATCATGCAAACTCGCGGCGAGGTTAAAAGCCGCATCGGCAAAATCGGGCTGAAGCGTTAACGCCTTCCGGTAAACAGGCACAGCCTCTTTCGGCCTCCCGCTGAGAGTCAAAGCAGTACCAAAATTGGCAAGCGTCTCCGGATCATCCGGCAGCACCTTCGCGGCCTTTTCCAAAAACTCCGCCGCCAAAGCCTTTTGCCCGGTCTGAAGGTAAAGAGCGCCAAGAAGCCTCAACGCATCGGGGTTAAGCGCATCCCCCTGCAAATGCTCAAGATAAGCCTTCTCGGCCTCCCCGAACCTTTGCGCCCTGTGATAAGCAAGAGCAGTTTGAAGCAGTCTAGCAGCCTCGGCCATGCATCCATGCAAGGCTCAACCAAAGATTCTGTCAATAGACCTCTTGATAAGAAGCGGTAAAAAGGTTTTTATCTTCAAATATTAGCTTCTTAAGGACACGGGAAAAAATGACCGAGCGGTACAACCACCAAACAACCGAATCAAAATGGCAAAAAATTTGGGCCGAGAAGGAGAGTTTTAAGGCGACCGAAGACTCCTCGCGCCCCAAGTTTTTTGCGCTGATCGAGTTTCCGTACCCCTCCGGCGAAGGCCTCCACGTCGGCCACCCCCGCAGCTACACGGCTCTGGACATCGTCGCCCGCAAGCGCCGCATGGAAGGCTATAACGTTTTGTACCCTATCGGCTGGGACGCCTTCGGCCTCCCCACCGAAAACTTCGCCATCAAAACCGGCCAGCACCCGGCAGTCGTGACACAGAAAAACATCGCCAACTTCCGCCGCCAGCTTAAAAGCTTGGGCTTCTCCTTCGATTGGTCCCGCGAAGTCGACACCACCGACCCCAGTTACTACAAGTGGACGCAGTGGATATTCCTCCAGCTCTTCAAGAAGGGCCTCGCCTATAAAACGAGTATGCCCGTCAACTGGTGCTCCTCGTGCAAAGTCGGCTTGGCGAACGAAGAAGTCGTCAACGGCGAGTGCGAACGGTGCGGAGGCTCAGTCGTCCAACGCCGCCGCAGCCAGTGGATGTTAAAAATCACAGCCTACGCCGAGCGCCTCCTCTCCGACCTCGACACCGTCGATTACCTCGATAAAATCAAAGCCCAACAGCGCAACTGGATCGGCAAATCAACGGGCGCTGAAATCGACTTCACGCTCCCCGCGCTTAACAACCGCGCACTCAAAGTCTTCACCACGCGCCCCGACACGCTCTTCGGCGTAACATACATGGTCTTGGCCCCCGAGCACCCCTTGGTCGCCGAACTCCTCCCGCAAGCCAAAAACCCCGACGCCGTTAAAGCCTACATCGAAGCCACCGCCCGCAAATCCGACTTCGACCGCACCGAAGGCGCGAAGGAAGTCTCTGGCGTCGCGCTCGAAGGCGTCTTCGCCACCAACCCCGCCACCAAAAAACCCGTCCCCGTCTGGATCGCCGATTATGTGTTAGCCACCTACGGCACTGGCGCGATCATGGCCGTCCCCGCGCACGACGAACGCGACTACCGCTTCGCCAAAAAGTTCAACCTCCCGATGATCGAAGTTATCTCCGGCGGAGACATCTCCAAGGAAGCCTTCACCGACATCGACTGCAAAGAAGCCCGCGTCGTCAACTCCGCCCCGATCAACGGCCTCACGCCGTCCGAAGCGATCACCAAAATGATCGAAATCGTGGAAAAAGAAGGCTACGGCAAGGCCTCGATCAAATTTAAGCTCCGCGATTGGGTCTTCTCCCGCCAGCGTTACTGGGGCGAACCCATCCCGATGGTCGATTGCCCCAAATGCGGCTGGGTCCCCTTGCCCGAAAGCGAGCTCCCCCTCAAGCTCCCCGAAGTCGAGCACTACCAAACCAGCGAAACCGGCGAATCCCCGCTTTCCCTCATGACCGACTGGGTCAACACCAAGTGCCCCAAGTGCAGCGGCCCGGCTAAACGCGAGACCGACACCATGCCGCAATGGGCAGGCTCGTCATGGTACTTCCTCCGCTACGCCGACCCCCACAACGACAAGGAACTCGCCAGCCGCAAAGCCTTGGAGTTCTGGACGCCCGTCGATTGGTACAACGGCGGCATGGAACACACCGTTCTCCATCTGTTGTACTCCCGCTTCTGGCACAAGTTCCTCTTCGACATCGGCGTCGCCCCCACGCCCGAGCCTTATGCCAAGCGCACCTCGCACGGCCTCATCTTGGGCGAGAACAACGAAAAAATGTCCAAGTCGCGTGGCAACGTCGTCAACCCCGACGAAGTCGTAAAGACCTACGGCGCCGACACCCTCCGCCTCTATGAAATGTTCATGGGCCCCTTCGACCAAGCCATTCCATGGTCGACCAACGGCCTCATGGGCATGTGGCGCTTCCTCTCGCGCCTCTGGACTCTCAACGAAAAGATCGGCAAGACAAGGGCCGAAGGCGAGATCCTCCGCGCCACGCACCGCACGATCCGCGACGTCAGCGAGCGCATCGAGACGATGAAATACAACACGGCCATCGCCGCGTTAATGACCCTCGCCAACGCCTTCGGCGAGCTTGACGAAATCCCGCAAGACGCTTGGGAAACTTACCTGAGACTTTTGGCCCCCTTCGCCCCCCACATCGCCGAAGAAATGTGGGAGTCCTCGGGCCACAAGGAAATCCTCACAACGTCCGATTGGCCAAAAGCCGATCCGGCCCTGCTGATCGAAGACACGGTCACCATCGCCGTCCAAGTCAACGGCAAGCTCCGCGCCACAATCACCGTCCCCCGCGACGCCCCCTCAAAGGATGTCGAAGCCACCGCATTGGCCGAAGAAGGCGTCCAACGCGCCCTCAACGACAAACCCCCCAAGAAGGTAATCGTAGTCCCCAACCGCATCGTCAACGTCGTCGCATGACGCAAACTCAATGCACGTATACGCCCCCTTCACCCTCTCCGCCGCCCTCGCGGCGGAGAGGGAGGAACCCATCGCTCCGCGATGGGAGGGTGAGGTGGTCTTCCCGCCACCCCATCCCTTCCTCTCCGAACCACCCTCTCATCGTCATCCCGGCGAAAGCCGGGATCCAGCGCCGAGCGTCCGCGAGGCATGACTCACTAACGGGATCCCCATGAAAAATCGCCACCTCCTTGCAACTCTCCTCTCCATCGCGCTCCTAACCGCCGCCTGCGGCTACAAACCCATCTACGGCTCGCATAGCGCCGAAACCGGCTCCCCCGTTGCCGTCGAGCTTAACAACATTGCCATCGACAGCATCCCCGACCGAGACGGTCAAATGCTCCGCAACAACCTGATGGACAGGATGTACGGCGCAAACCGTCCAGACCGCCCCGCCTATATGCTGCACGTCAAACTCCGCAGTAAGGAAGAAAACCTCGGCATCCTCGCCAACGCCAGCGTCACGCGCTCCCTGCTTGATATGTACGCCGACTACGCCCTAGCCGACGCTCACGGCAACGAACTCCTATCCGCCACCGCCCACAGCGTCGCCAGCTTCGATAAACTGAGCCAAATGTACGGCACGGTAGAAGCCCGCCGCAGCGCCCACGAGAAAACCCTCCACGAAATCAGCGAGCAAATCGTAAACCGCCTAAGCCTCTACTTCTCCGAAAAACACTGAGAACAAAAGAATCCCGTCATTCCGTGGCGCGCCAACGGCGCGAATCCGGAATCCAGTTTTCTTCTCTTTCATAAAACCCACCGCCACCCTCTCTCGTCATCCCGGCGAAAGCCGGGATCCAGCGCCGAGCGTCCGCGAGGCACGTAGCGTAAATACGTCCAGTCGCTTATATACAAAAAAAGCCCGGAACTCGCGTCCCGGGCTTTTCGTTAACAGCGAACTCTTACTTCTTGGGCTTGTCCGCCTTCTTCTCTGGAGGAGGCAGCGGCGACCCATCGATGCTATACTTCTCGACTTTGGCCTTGGCTTCCAAAGCCTTGACCTCGTCGTTAGCCATTTCTTGGCCCAACTGATTGGCAATCTGATCCTTTACCTCGGCGATGGGCGGCGGAGCCGACTTGCGGCGGTCCTCAACCTTGATAACGTGGTAACCGAAGTCGGTCTTGACCGGCTTGTCCGAAATCTCGCCGTTCTTAAGCGCAAAAGCGGTATCCGCGAAGGGCTTAACCATCGCATCCTTCAGGAAGTAGCCCAAATCGCCGCCCTGCTTGGCCGAGCCGGTGTCCGAAGACTTTTGTTCGGCAAGCTTGGCAAAATCCGCGCCGCCCTTAAGCTGCTTGATAAGCTCGGAAGCCTCGGCCTCTGTCTTGACGAGAATATGACGGGCGCGAACCTCGTCCTGCGGCTTGAACTTGGCCGCGAGTTGGTCGTAGCGCTCCTTGATCTTGGCGTCTGTGATCTTGGGTTGAATCTGCTTGAGGATATAAGCCTCTGCAACGACCTTGGCTTCGAGATCCTTCACCTTGGCCTTGACTTCCTTGTCGTTCTGCAAGCCTTCGGCATAGCCCTTCTGCGAAACGACCTTGGTGGAAATGGTGTTGTTTAAAATATTGGAATAAAGAGCCTGAGGGGGAATCTGCTGAACCGCAGGACCGGCCAGTTGGAGTTGCCGCATGATGTCGGAGCGGTGAATTTCATCGCCGTTAACGCGGGCGACGACCGGATCGGTTTGATCGGCGGCGAGTACAGGCAAGGCCAGCGATGCCAAAAGGGCGACAGTGCCAAGGAGAACTTTTTTAGACATTTGTAAGAATCCTTCAGTTAAGGGATTACGTTCGCACTAAGAGCTAGCGGCTCTTGCGCGAAACATCAAGCCTCACAAATAGGGCGGTATTAGGGCAATACACGCGAATCGGGTCGCAAAAAAAGCGCATAAAAATCGATTTTCCGCCACGGGACAAGGAACTCATCGTTAAAGCCATTTTAACGGTTGTCGCCCAAATATTCCGGGGAAAAAGAGTTTCAGGCAGCGCTTCATGAATCTGATAATCGGCATCGTAACCATGGTCCTGTGTACCCTCGGCGGGTACGCGATCGAAGGCGGCAGCCTTTTGGTCTTGGCGGAAGCCGCGCCGATGGAACTGGTTATGATGGGCGGGACGGCGCTTGGCGGCTTCATCATTGCGAATTCCTCCGTAGTGATTCGCGGAACCGGCCGTGCGGTTGGCAAGCTGCTCAAAAAAGCGAGATACAACAAAGCGTCGTACATCGAACTTCTTTGCATGATGTACCAGCTTTTCAAATTGGCAAAGACCAAGGGCCTCCTCGCCCTCGAACAACACATCGAAAACCCCGAAGAAAGCTCGCTTTTCCAAAAATTCCCGGGCTTTTTAGGCGACCACCACGCGGTAAGCTTTCTGTGCGATTACCTCCGCCTCGTCACCTTGGGGTCCGACAAGCCGTATGAACTCGAAGCGCTGATGGATGAAGAACTCGAAGTCCATCACGGCGAACAACAAGCCATCGTGACAGCCCTCACAACCGTGGCCGACGCCATGCCCGCCATCGGTATCGTGGCGTGCGTGCTCGGCGTCATCAAAACGATGGGCGCAATCTCCGAGCCGCCGGAAGTCTTGGGCCGCCTGATCGGCAGCGCCCTCGTCGGAACGTTCATGGGCGTCTGGTCGTCCTACGGTTTCATCGGCCCGATGGCCCAAGCGGTCGGCGCAACGTTCAACGCCGAGTCGAAATATATGCAATGCATCAAAACGGGCCTTCTTGCCCACCTGCAAGGCTTCGCGCCGTCGGTCTCTATTGAATACGCGCGCAAAACGCTGTTGAGCGAAGTCCGTCCGACATTCACCGAGCTTGAAGAAGCGACTCAAGCCCTCCCAGCGCCCACCGCCTAAAGGCATTACATGGCAGAACAGCCGGTCATCATCATCCGCAAAAAAAAGGGAGGAGGCCACGGCGGCGGGCATCACGGCGGCGCGTGGAAAGTCGCTTATGCCGACTTCGTAACGGCCATGATGTCGTTGTTCCTCCTGTTGTGGATGCTCAACGTCACCACGAGCGAAACGCGCAAGGGTCTAGCCGATTACTTTTCGCCCGCAGGCATCTCGAAGAACGAAAGCTCAGGCGCAGGCGGTATGTTCCAAGGCCAGTCGATTACGTCCGAATCCGGCGGCGAAATCTCTGACCGCTCTCCGCCCTCGACCCAAGAATCAACCATCCCCACCGCAGGGCAGGGCATGGAAGGCGATGAAGACATCGCGGGCAGCGGCGGCGGCAAGGAAGGCGATTACAAAGTCAGCGGTGCCAGCAAAGACATCAAAGACGCCGCCGCACTCGCCACCGCAATGAAGATGGAGGAAGAGGCCTTCAAAGCCGCCGAGCAAACGCTAAAAACCGCAATCGTCGGAAGCAAAGACCTCCAAGCCTTCGCCGACCAAATCCAAATCGACCGCACGCCCGAAGGCCTGCGCATCCAAATCACCGACCGCGAAAAGCTCTCGATGTTCCCGTCCTCCTCCGCCACCCCCTACGAGCGTGGACGAGATTTGTTGCTGATGATCGGAAAAGTCCTCGCCCAACTTCCCAACAAAATCTCCATCTCCGGCCACACCGACGGAACCCCGTTTGCAATAGGCGCCCGCCGCGACAATTGGTCCCTTTCCACCGAACGCGCCAACACCTCGCGTGAATATCTGATCAAAGCTGGCGTTGCCGAAAGCCGCATCGTCCGTCTCTCCGGCTACGCCGACCGCGAACCCTTCGCGAAAGACCCCCTAGACCCCCGCAACCGCCGCATCGGCATCATCATC
>CAZLIG010000112.1:0-7470 GCA_964559415.1 uncultured Rhodospirillaceae bacterium | reverse complement strand
TGTAGTCGAGAATGGTCGGAACAGGCCTGCTTACCTTACCAAGGATGTCTTCTTTCCTCAAAACCTCAATGGCGCTGAGCGTTAATGAGAAGTCTTGAAACAGGTCTCCGCAGTGAAGTTCGAAGCCGATGTTTTGCCGCTCTCGCTTCGGGACAACGCGAACGAACTGCGTGAAGGTTGCGCCCATGATCGACGTGATCGAGAGATTGAGGTTGATCTTACGGCCCTGAATCTGCGCAAAGGATTCAGTCAGTGCGCTGAGCAGCTTTTGATCGAACAGAGAGCAGACGGCGAAAAAGAAATGGCCGGGGCCGGGGGAGTCAATTTTGGGGAAGTATTCGCGGCGGAGTTCTTCGAAGCTGATGAAGTATTCTTCTCCGATAGGGCTGAAGACGCCTTTGGTATCGCGATAGATATTCTGCGAGCGCCCTAAGCGCTTGATATCGAGGTTCTCAAGCACGTGTTCGATGTGCTCGACCGTCCGGGCGGTCAGATGCCCCTGCCCGTCGTCAACTTTCTCTTGCGGAACCAAGGCTGCCGCCTTCGCTCGCGCTTCCTCAACATACTCGTTGGTCCTCTCGCGCAGGAGCGCGTAGTTCTCGGGCATACGGAACGTAAGGAGGAAGACGTTTGTGTTGTCTCTGTAGTCGTCGAGCGCGGCATCAATGGCTCGGCTCGACACAAGGCGCGCTTCGCCGGGATTTTCCCAGACAAGGAAGACGTCGCCGTTCGACATTTCGTAATACGAGCCGTTGGTCCCGACTGCGTAGGCTTTCAGCTTCTTTTGGACTTCCTTTATGGCATCGCGGTTTGATTTAAGGGACTCGATTGCGTTCAAAAGAAAATTCAGGACGAGGCTCGGCAAGCCCGTGCGTTGCATACGCCGGACACGAAGGATGAAGTCCTGTTCGAGAACCAAGTCGGACGGAGCTTCTTTTTTGTCTTCAAATTCCCAGACGCGCATGAAGGAACTCTTTTGGGAGAGATGCAGGCTCGATAGCACGTTAGTGTTAACAACAGGTTGCTTGTGGCTCCTCTTTGCGTCGCCAACCTTTACGAAAGAGAGTTATGTGCCTCGCAGACGCTCGGCGCTGGATCCCGGCTTTCGCCGGGATGACGTCCATTTTATTTGAATATATGGGATTTAGAGGGTTTGGGCTTTTTCGAGGAACTCTTTTATTTTTTGGGGCGTTTTTTTTCCGGTTTCGTCTTCGACGCCGGAGGAGACGTCGAGCATCATGGCTCCGGTTTGCAGGACCGCTTTTTCGATGTTTTTGACGTTCAGGCCTCCGGCGAGGAGCCAAGGGACCGAGAAGTGGGCGGAACGCAGCAATGACCAGTCGAAGGAGACGCCCCGGCCTCCGGTAGGGCCGTCGGGGGGGGCTTTGGCGTCAAGGAGGAGGAGATCGGCGACTTCTTCGTAGGCGGCGGCGGCTTCAATATCTTCGGGGGTCGAGATGCCTACGGCCTTGATGATGCGAAGGCCTGTGTAGTCTTTGACTTCGGCTACGCGGTCCGGGGATTCGCTCCCGTGAAGCTGAATGTGAGTGAGGGGAACAACGTCAAGAATTGCATCGAGGTCGGCGTCTGAGGGGTCCACGAAAAGACCTACCGCAAAGCGGCCGGGGGGGATTTTAGCGATCAACTCAGCCGCCAAGGATGGCTCGATACGGTGCCTCGATTGGGCGAAGACGAAGCCAAAGTAACGGGCACCGCCTTCTGCGGCGGCTCCAAGCGCCTTTTCGTCCATGATGCCGCAGATTTTTACTTCCGCCATTAAGCCAGCTCCTCTGCGATGCGGCGGGCGGCCTCCACGGGGTTTGGGGCCTTGGTGATCGGGCGGCCTATGACAAGATGGGTTGCTCCGGCATCGAAGGCCTCTCGCGGGGTGAGCGTGCGCTTTTGGTCGTTCGAGGCGGCCCAGGAGGGGCGGATGCCGGGGACCATGAGGATGAAGTCTTTGCCCAAGGCTTCGCGGATCGGCCTGATTTCTTCAGGGGAACAGACACAGCCGTCGACGCCGCTTTCGCGCGCGAGTTTGGCGAGGCGGACGACCTGCTCCTTTGTGTTCGCGCCCTGCCCTACGGCTTCGAGGTCGGCGCTGTCCAGACTTGTGAGAACCGTGACGGCGAGGATTTTGGGCCTTGCTTGGCCCGCTTTAGCAGCCGTGTCGGCGGCCGCGCGCATCATCGCTTTGCCGCCGGAGGCGTGGACGGTGAGGAAGGATGGCTGCAAGGGGAGTAGCGAAGAAACCGCGCCTGCCACCGTGTTGGGGATGTCATGCAGTTTGACGTCGAGGAAGATCGGCGCTCCGCTTGAGGCTACGGCACGATACCCTGCCGCACCGTGCGCCATGAACATCTCCAAGCCGAGCTTGAAGCCGCCGACTTCGCCTGTCAACGAATCCACAAGCTCCTTGGCGTCGACAAGACTCGCCGTGTCTACGGCGCAAAATACCGGATTCACTCTACTTCCTCCAAAATGGTTTTATCGTTTTTACTTTTGCGTGCTGTACGGTCGCCGTTTTTTGTAATTCGCCGATCTTGTCGTTTAAGGAGCCTAGCTCTTTGACCAGCTTTCTGGCGTGCATTTTGTGCGGAAGGCCGTTGAGCCATCCCAAAAACAGTCCGAGGAAAAAACCAAAGACGAGCGGGCCGAGGCCCACCGCGTAGAGCGGCATTTTTACATTGCCTGTCGCCGGAATCGCGACCGCCACCTCTCCTTTGTTCGGCAGCGCGAACAAGAGAATAAGGGCGAGGATGACGATTCCCAAAATGCCGGAGAAGATTCTCATGCCCCGGAGCTTAAACCATTTTTTTGGTTTTCCAAGAGGAAAGCCGAGGGAGTCGGGTCAACGCAAGAAAGCGGGAGTCAGGACAAAATCGTGATAGGGCATTCCGTCGATATAGAGGTTGCCGATGTGCTTTATCGATCTGCCATCCATGCCGATGTCCAGCTCCATTTGGTGGGGCTTGTCGGACAGGACGCGCGCCAGATCAGCGGGATTTATGTCCGGGAGGTTGTAGCGGCGCGGTTCGGAGTCGCCCTCGAAACGATACAGGAGGTGTTGGCCGTCCATCAGGTTGTTAAGGTCGTAAATTACGGAGACGCGTTCGTTTCGCGTGTAGGTGCCCCCGAATTCGTTGTGGAGGACGATTGAGGCGACGCCTGCCACGGGAAGCGCAAGAAACAGGGCGAGAAAGAGGGTGCGTGTGGACTTCATGGTTTTACGTCTCTCTTTCCGAGAATAGCGACGGCGCGGTTTGTTCCGTATACGAGGGCCATGAGAGCTATGCTCGAGATGATCAGCCCCGCGCCTGTGCGGATGAACGAGCCGCAGATTTCGACGTAGACGACCATGAGGCGCAGCAGGATCAAGGCGGCCCCTATTTCATAAGCCTTGGCGTAACCTGCTTTTCGGGCCGTCCATGCGCAGAAGATCCAATAGGCGATCAGCAATGACACTCCGGTATATTCGGACCAGCCGTGAGGGACGAAGAAGGGCAGCGCGAAGGCGAGGGCGCTCACAACGAGAAATGCGTCTACGGCTTGGTGGCGCGGGACGAGGATTTTGAACTGCCTCGCCCATGCGATGACGAGAGGGGCTACAAAGACTGCGGATGCGGTGTAGAGCGTTATTTCTCTGAAGGCCTCGCGCGAGAGGCCGAGCGCTAGGCGGATATTGGTGAGGCTTTGCCCCCACAAGGTTTGCGCTAGCGAGACACCGATTGCGATTATCAGGAAGCCTGCCAGGGTTATCCGGGTGAAGGCTTTGTCTCCGTATTTGCGGAGAGCCTCGTTTTCTCCGAGCGCGATAAAGCCGAACGGCACAAGCGTTACGACAAGCGCGTGGGCTTGCGTTAACGTGTGTTTTGGATCGAAGACATCCGCAAAAAATCTGAAACGCGTGCTGACAATAAACATGAAGTAAGTTGTGACTGCGGAAATTACCCATAGGCCAGAGGCAATCCGCCTGCCCTGCGACAGGGTTAGCCAGAACGGGGTGGCAAGGATCATCCACAGCAACGCCCATTGCCAGAGAGGGTATTGGAGCTTGTAGGTTTGGAACACCAGGACGATGAATGTCAGTGTGAGGGCGGCCAAGAGGACGGTCAGGGCATCAAGAAACGCGGTACGCTTCAGGTTTGAGGTCGCGTAGTGGAACAGAGCGAAAGCGACTGCGCCGTTTAAGGCTGCATGACCCGCAAGCTTGATATAGGGAGGAATTGAGGACCACTCGGGGGCGATAAAGGCGACTATGGCGGCGCATGCTGCAAGCCCGCCTGCGATGATCAGGAGGTCATAGATACCGGAGACGGGTTTGGACGCAGCGGTTGCCGGGCGCGCGGAGGCGGGCTTGGGTTTTTGGACGGGCTTTTCGGCGGTCATGCTGGCTCCTGTTTTGGGGAAAGCTGCACCGGGGATACGCAAAAAGCAAGCGGTCGTTGCTTCGTAGGCGTCCACCTCACCCTCCCATCGCTTTGCGATGGGCCCCGCCCTCTCCCCCACTTCGTGGCGGAGAGGGAGTCGCTGTTGCGGTTCGGATTCCGCATTCGGGGAGTGCGAGGAGCGTTTGAGGGCTTTTAAGGAAAGTTACGCTTTGGCGGAACTCCCCCCACCCTGACCCTCCCCGCGAGGGGGAGGGAAAAAGTCTTGTGCCGCACCCGACGAAGCTGCCGGTTTTAGGCGGCTTTGGTGGTGCCTTGGCGGAGCATTTCCTTGATGCTTCGGACGGCTTGGCGGGTGCGGGCTTCGTTTTCGATGAGGGCGAAGCGGACGTGCGTGTCGCCGTATTCTCCGAAGCCTATGCCGGGGGAGACGGAGACTTTGGCTTCGGCTATAAGCTTTTTGGTGAACTCCAGCGAGCCGAGGGCGGCGTAGGGTTCGGGGATTTTGGCCCAGATGTACATGCCTGCCTTTGGCTTATCGACCATCCATCCAGCTTCGTGGAGGCCCTTTACCAGAACGTCGCGGCGGCTTTGGTAATTGGCGACGACTTCGCGCACGCAGTCTTGCGGGCCTTCGAACGCGGCTATCGCTGCGACTTGCAGCGGCGTGAAGATGCCGTAGTCGTTGTAGCCTTTGATGCGCGTGAGCGCGCTTACGAGCGTTTTGTTGCCGACCATGAAGCCGATGCGCCAGCCCGCCATGTTGTAGCTTTTGCTCATGGTGAAGAATTCGACGGCTATGTCCTTTGCGCCGGGGACTTGCATGATGCTGGGGCATTTCCAGCCGTCGAAGCAGATGTCCGCGTAGGCGAGGTCGTGGACGACCCAAATGCCGTATTCCTTTGCCAAGCTCACGATGCGCTCGAAGAAGTCGAGTTCGACGCACTGGCCCGTGGGGTTGGCCGGAAAATTGAGAATGAGCATCTTGGGTTTGGGGGTGATGGTGCGGATCGCTTTTTCCAGTTCGGCGAAGAAATCGATGCCGGGGATCAGGGGGACCTGCTGGACGTGCGCTCCGGCAATGACCGGGCCGAAGATGTGGATCGGGTAGCTGGGGGACGGGACGAGAACGCAATCGTTGCCGTCGAGCGTTGCGAGCGCGAGGTGGGCTATGCCTTCCTTTGAGCCGATGGTGACGATGGCTTCGCTTTCCGGGTCGAGGTCGACTTCGTAGCGCGTTTTGTACCAGTTACATATCGCGCGGCGCAGGCGGGGGATGCCTTTGGACTGCGAGTAGCCGTGCGTGTCGGGGCGCTGGACGGTTTCGATCAGCTTTTGGACGATGTGGGGCGGCGTGGGGCCGTCGGGGTTGCCCATGCTGAAGTCGACGATGTCATCGCCGCGTCTGCGCGCGGCCATTTTTAGTTCGGCAGTGATGTTGAAAACGTAGGGGGGAAGACGCGAAACGCGCGAAAAGTCAGCCGAGGGATTGGCCATTTGGAGCACCTGTACGTAAGCGCCTGAAACCGTTCAAGCGACGACCGCGCTATGGTGGCGCGGCGCAGCAAAGGTAACGCCGGTTTACAACCAGAGGCAAGAGGGAAAATTTCACAAGGGTGCGAGACTGATGTTTTCGGCTGCGCTATTTTGGCATAGGCTTTGCTTTTCCCTGTGTTGCAGAGGGTTTCATGTATTTGATTGTTGGATCCGGGCGCGTGGCCACGCATTTGAAGCGGTATTTGTCGCTCAAAGGGATTTCGTTTCTTGAGTGGAACAGGAAGGAACATTCGGTTGAGGCTTTGAGGGCGAAGGTTGCGGGGGCTTCGGTGGTTTTGCTGGCTATTCGCGATGGGGCGATACGGGAGTTTCGGGATGAGCATCTGAAAGACTTTAAAGGCGTGGTGGGGCATTTCTCGGGGGCGCTGGCGGTTGAGGGGATTGAGGGGTTTCATCCGCTTATGACGTTTGGGCCGGAGCTTTATGAGTTGGATTTTTATGAGAGGATTTATTTTGCGGCGGAGTCTAGGGAGAAATTCAGGGAGGTGTTTCCGGCGCTTCCGAATCCCGTGTTTGAGCTGAAGGATGAGAACAAGGCGCTGTATCATGCGCTTTGCGTGATGAGCGGGAACTTTCCGCAGATTCTTTGGCACGCTTGTTTGCGGAGGTTCGAGGCGTTGGGGGTGCCGGATGAGGCGGTGGGATTGTATTTGCGGAAGAACCTTGAGAACTTTTTGGCGGCTCCGGGGAAGAGTTTGACGGGGCCTTTGGCCAGGGGCGACATGGCGACGATTGAGAGGAACATGGGTGCCCTGCCCCAGGGGATGGCCAGGCTTTATCGGGCGTTTGTGGAGTTTTTTGGGGTTGGACGTTATTGAGTCATATGCCACGTGGACGCGCGGCGCTGGATCCCGGCCTTCGCCGGGATGACGCGGGGACTGGGGAGTTTTTGTGGGGTATAGAGGGATTGCGGAGATACCACCTCACCTTCCCATCGCTTCGCGACGGGTCCCCTCCTCTCCCCCGCAAGAGCGGCGGAGAGGACTTTGAGTCATGTGCTGCGCAGGAGTTGCGGATTTTCGGAAGCATTAAAACAACAAACTGGGTTCCGGGTTCGCGCGTTGGCGCGCCCCGGAAGGACGGGTGGTTTTCTGGGGGCGTTTTGACTTAATCGCGTTTGGTTCTGGCGCTCTGGACGGTGTTTTGGAGGAGGCAGGCTATTGTCATGGGGCCTACTCCGCCGGGGACGGGGGTGATGGCGGAGGCTCGTTGCTTTGCTGCTTCGAAGTCTACGTCGCCGACTAGTTTTCCGGTTGGGAGGCGGTTGACGCCTACGTCGAGAACTATGGCTCCTTCTTTGATCCAGTCGCCTTTTACGAAGCGGGGCTTGCCGATGGCGGCGACGACGATGTCGGCGCGGGCGCACTCTGCTGCGAGGTCTTGCGTGCGGGAGTGGGCTATGGTGACGGTGCAATTCGCTTGAAGGAGAAGTTGGGCTACCGGTTTGCCGACGATGTTGGAGCGGCCAATGACCAAGGCGCGTTTGCCGGAGGGGTCAGGCATTACTTGGCGGAGGAGGATCATG
>CAZLIG010000111.1:0-7560 GCA_964559415.1 uncultured Rhodospirillaceae bacterium | reverse complement strand
GTCATCCCGGCGAAAGCCGGGATCCAGCGCCGCGCGTCCGCGCGGCATAAGACTCCTCCCCACACCGGAAGCGTCTCGCACCAATCCACACTAAACCTCAAATGACGAATCCAATGAAACACATCGAAATCCCCCTCCCGACCGGCGGCTCCTTCAAAATCGGCAACGACCTCCCGGTAGTATTTTTCCTAGGCCCCTGCCAAATGGAATCCCGCGCCCACGCGCTCGAAACCGCCCACGCGCTGAAAGAGCTGGCCGACAAACTCGGCATCCACATCGCCTATAAGTCGTCCTTCGACAAAGCGAACCGCTCGTCGATCAAAACCCCCCGTGGCATCGGCCTTGCCGAAGCCCTCCCGATCTTCGATGAAATACGAAAAAAGACCAACCTCCCCGTCCTGACGGACGTCCACGAAAAGGAGCAGTGCGCCGAAGTCGCAAAGGTCGTCGATATCCTCCAAATCCCCGCCTACCTCTGCCGCCAAACCGACCTGCTCCTCGCCGCAGGAGCCACAGGCCGCGTGGTCAATGTGAAGAAAGGCCAGTTCCTGGCCCCCTGGGACATGAAGAATGTCGCCGCGAAAATCGCCTCAACCGGCAACGAAAAGATTTTGCTGTGCGAGCGCGGCGTAAGCTTCGGCTACAACACGCTGGTGACCGATATGCGAAGCCTGCCCATAATGGCTGAAACAGGTTACCCGATCGTTTTCGACGCCACCCACTCCGTCCAGCAACCCGGAGGCAAAGGAGAATCGAGCGGAGGTCAACGCGAATTCGTCCCCGTCCTTGCCCGAGCCGCCGTCGCCATCGGCGTCGCCGCCGTCTTCATGGAAACCCACGAAGACCCCGACCACGCCCCCTCCGACGGCCCCAACATGATCAACCTAAAAGACCTCCCCGCTTTAATCGAAACCCTCCTCAGCTTCGACAAACTCGCGAAGGCAAACCACTAGCTAATCACGTTATTTCCGAGGAAACAACCGCGCCTCCTCCGGCGTAGGATCAAGCGGAATCTGCGTCCTAGCATGAAGTGCAACAGCTTCCTCGATAATGTCATCGAGCAGCTGAGAGAAAAGCGTCGGCTTGTCCTTCGCGGCCTCCCAAAGGAAATACCCGAACGACCCCGGAATCGGATTAGCTTCGTTAAACCAAGCCTCCCCGGTCTTCCCGTTGCACAAGAAATCGAGACGAGGCGTGCCGGTCCCATCCACCCGCTCAAAGACCTGCTCCGCCCACTTGCGAATGTTCGCCTCGAACTCCGCAGGAATCTCGGGATTGATATCGCGCGTCAGGGAAAGCATCCCCTGACTTTCTTTCTGCGAAGGCGTCTTCCCCCCGCCACACTTCGCACCGCCTGTTTTCGACCCGCCGCCCGAGCAGTACTTCGTCTTGAAATCCAGCAGCTCGCTTGTTTTCTTGGGCCGTTCAATCGCCGAAGTGCGGAGTTCGCCCTTAACGCGGCGCACGGCGACGTTGTACTCGACAAGGTTTTCGACAAACGGCTCCAGAAGCGCTGTGTCGTCGTACTTGAAGATGCTCGAGGCAAGAACATCGGAAACCTCTTGCAGATTGGTAACCTTAGCAACCCCAATGCTGCTACCCAAGTTGGCTGGTTTAAGGCAACACGGAAAAACAACGTCTCCAAGCATCGCCCTAAGCTCGTCCACCGTAATAAGCACGCCCTGCGCCGGACGCTTGATCTCCTTGAACGGCAGGAGCGGCACCCCTGTGCCCTCCAGTATCCGCTTGGTCGCCGCCTTATTCATCAAAACGGTCGAAGCCAAAGGCCTCATCCCCGAATAAGGAACGTTTGCGAGGTCCAGCAACCCTTGAACCCGCCCATCCTCGCCGACAAGCCCGTGGAATGCCAGCAAGGCAACGTCAAATTCGATCTTTTTGCTTTTCTCGAACATCGACCGGGGCTGCGTAATAAGAACCGGCTTTGCCCTCGGCGTAACATCGAGCGTTACCAGAGTGAGATCCTTGTATTCTTTGTTCGGAATATAAAAGCTGCGCTCAAGAAGCGCATCGCCAACAAGCCACTGCCCATCGGGAGCCAGATACACCGGAAAAGCGTCATAGCGTTCAGGATCGAGCGCTTTAATTGCCTGCAAGGCTGTGATAATACTGACGTCATGCTCTGGGGAACGACCGCCAAACAACACCGCAACTTTCAACTTTTTCCCAGCCATATAACGCTCCATCGAAATGTAAATCCGGACCGATAGGAGCGCGTTCGAGAGGATAAGTCAATGTCGTACGATTTGGACTATAAAATTCCTATATTAAGCGCATCGATGAACACAAGCACCTACCACGCGGTCCCTTTCGACTCCGGCGATCCCCGCGCCTCGGAGCCTCTTGTCAAACTAGAGGACTATGCCATTGCAGGAAAGAGCTTCTACGCCAGAACCGACGGCAAAAATGGACCCTACTTCCAGAAAATCGCAGGCTCTTTAAAAACCTGCTGGAGCCGAAAAACCATCGCCGAAAAACTCGTTTGCGTGAATAAGCGTTTGGCTCCTTATGGTGTAGAGCTTTTTGCGTGGGATGGCTACCGCCCAATCGAGTGCCAACAGGGCATCTGGAATTTCCTTATCAGGCAAACCCGCCAAAAAATGCCGAACGCTTCCGAGCATGAAGTCACTCAATACGCGCTCACCTATTTCTCGGACCCGAGCGCGTTCGATCCCCATGATTCCTTAACGTGGCCTGTCCACTCGTCCGGAGGAGCGGTTGATGTGACTTTGCGTAGCCTGTCCACTGGCAAGCTTCTCGACATGGGCGCGGGCTTCGATGAGATCGGCGAAATCTCATTCAGCCGCTCGCTAGAACGCAAAGTTACGGAGGGAGTGCTTAGCGAAGACGACCCGCAGGTCCAAAACCGCCGCCTGCTGCACTGGGCGATGCATGAGGAAGGTTTCACAAATTTCGGTTCCGAATTCTGGCACTTCGATTACGGTGACCAGATGTACGTTATGCACTCGAAGCAAACCAACGCACCGACAGCCGCTTGGTACGGCTATATCGCGTCGCCGGAGCAGGTGTGATTTTGGAAAACAGTCCGACTATAGCTTTCGAAACCGTTGGCCTTCCCGTTGAAAATGCGCCCTGCCTAATCGTCTGGGGCCACGGCTGGAATCAAAGCAGAACCGCCTTCAAGCCGTTCGCGGAAACACTTTCCTCGCGTGCCACGCACATCGTTATAGACTTCCCCGGTTTCGGATTATCCGCCGCCCCGCCCTCATCATGGACAACGGCGGAATACGCCGACGCCTTAGCACAAGTTATCCGCCCGCATAGAAACGTAAAAAAAATCATTTATGTCGGCCACTCCTTCGGCGGAAGAGTCGGCATTCAACTAGCCGCAAGGCATCCCGCGCTGGTCGACGCGCTGTTCCTGATAGGCTCCGCTGGCCTCCCCCGCAACCGCAGCCTCCTCGACACGCTGAAGATCAAGTTAAAGGTCTACACCTTCAAAACCCTGAAGCATCTAGCCCCCCTCCTCGGCCTCGACGTCGAAAAGCTGCGCGGAAAATTCGGCAGCGCTGACTATAAGTCCGCAGGCCCGATGCGCCCCCTGTTTCTGCGCATCATTTCCGAAAACCTCAGCAACGAAGCCCGCAAAGTTTCCTGTCCCACGCATTTCGTCTACGGCGAAAACGACACCGAAACGCCCCCCGAGGTCGGCCTGCGCCTAAAGAACCTCATCGCAAACGCCTCCATAGAGATTCTGCCTAACCAAGATCATTACACGGTGATTGGCGAAGGACGTCACGTCGTCATCAAACGCCTCGCCGAATTTATGGAAACCCTGAAATGAACATCGCCATCGCAGCCCTGCCTCTGGCCGCCTTCTCCTGGTTTATCTACAAAAGGCTCTTGCGATATATGCATATGTTCCAACAGCAGGAGTACAAAGAACTCCCGTTTCTGGCATGGATCAAAGACACCGGCTCTTTCGATAAGCGCCTCTCGGCAACGCTCCTTTTCGTCTTCGCCGCCTCACTGGTCTGGCAAGAACCCGTCGGCCTGTCTCTCCTGATCTCCGCCGCTTTCCTTCTGTTCTCCTTCCGTGAAGAAGACCCGCGCAAAGTCGCCAAGAAAAAACTGGTCCTGACCCAGCGCGCAACGCGCATCTTTGGAATAGCGCTCGTTCTCTGCCTCGCAGTCGGCTTAGCTGCCAGCTTCGGCGGCAACGTCCTCTTCTGGATCGTCGCTCTCCACGTCGCCCCCCTGTCCTTAGTCATCGCCAACCTCCTTCTGATGCCTCTGGAATCCCGCATCCAAAAGCGCATTATGGCGGAAGCCTCCGATGTCCTCGCCTCCAGAAACCCCAAGATCATCGGCATCACCGGCTCCTTCGGAAAAACCTCGGTAAAGCATATTCTCGGCCACGTCCTCACCATGAACGCGCCGACGCTCTTCACCCCCGGCAGCGTAAACACCCTGATGGGCGTCTCACGGATCATCCGCGAGAATCTTACCCCCGACATCCATTACTTCATCGTCGAAATGGGAGCCTATGGTCGCGGCTCCATCGAAAAGCTTTGCCGCCTCACGCCCCCGCAAACCGGCATCATCACCGCGCTTGGCGAAGCCCACTACGACCGTTTCAAAACGCTGAATACGGTAGCCCAAGCGAAATTCGAACTCGCCGAAGCTGTCGTGTCGACCGGCGACGGAAAAATCGTCGTCCACGAAAGCGTCCTCGAACAGGAATACGCCCGCACCTTCGTCGCAAACA
The DNA here is from genome assembly GCA_964559415.1 of uncultured Rhodospirillaceae bacterium. Classification (GTDB taxonomy): domain Bacteria; phylum Pseudomonadota; class Alphaproteobacteria; order UBA9219; family UBA9219; genus CAIXLI01. Next base: position 2,813 of record CAZLIG010000111.1, on the reverse strand, counting down.
ACAGAAGCCGTTTTATCGTTTGCGGCAAAAGCAAAGATGCCGACCTCGTGATAAACAAGACCGAAGAAACACCCGCAGGTCTAAATGTCGCCGTCACATGGCAAGGCCAACAATACATACTCTTCGCGCCGCTCCACGGCTTGGCCCATGCGGACAACATGGCGCTGGTCTTTGCCGAAGCGGTCAGCCTCGGAATTTCTCCCGAGCGTGTGGTAGCAGCCCTGCGCACCGTTCCGCAGGTCAAGCACAGGCTTGAGCTTCTTCCTCAAGCCGATGGCACCGTCTATATCGACGATGCCTACAACTCCAACCCCCGAGGCTTTGCCGCCGCGCTGGATTTTCTGGCCCTCATGGGAGCCGCCCAAAAAGGCCGCCGTATCCTCGTCACCCCCGGCATCCTCGAGCTTGGCGATAAAAACGACGAAATCCACAAGGCATTAGGCGAAAAGGCCGCGCAGATCGCGGATATCGTCCTCGTCGTCCGCGCCGACAAAATTCCGAGCTTTGGCGAAGGGTTCAAGGCCCGCGCGCCCGAAAAAGAACTCCACCTCGTAGCGAGCTTCAAGGAAGCGCGCGAATGGCTCGCTTCCAACGTCAAAGCGCCCGACGTCGTCCTCCTCGAAAACGATCTACCCGATGTCGACGAGGCGAAGCTTGTTATATGAGCATCCGCACGGAACAACTTTACATTAAACCTCCGCCCGTGCCAAAAAGATAAGGGTCATCCCCACAAACGCGGGGGCCCCCATTTGGTCCATGCCTCCACAGGCATCGCCCCTGCATTCGCTAAATACCTTTTTGGTCTAGATCATGCGTCTCCTTTCCGCCCTATTCTCTTTGTTTGTCCTCGGCGCCGTCATCGTTGCGGGAATAGCCGTGGCCGCCTTCGACCACTACAATCAAGACCTGCCCGAATTCGCCTACCTCAAGGACTACCAGCCCCCCACCTTGAGCCGCATCTACGCCGACGACGGCCGCATGATGGCCGTTGTGGCAGCCGAGCAGCGTTTATTCTCGCCGATCAACACGATCCCCCAGCGCGTCATCGACGCCTTCATCTCGGCTGAGGACGCCGACTTCTTCAAGCACAAAGGGGTCGATTACATAGGCATCGCCAAAGCGGCGATAAAGAATTTGCAAAATGTCGGCAGCGACCGCCGCCCGAGAGGCGCCTCCACCATCACGCAGCAGGTCGCAAAGAATATGCTGCTCACCAACGAAATGACGGTCTCCCGCAAAGTCCGCGAAGCGCTCCTGGCTCTAAAGCTCGAAAAAGCCCTGGCCAAAGAGCGCATCCTCGAAATTTACCTGAACCAAATCTTCCTCGGCAACCGCTCCTACGGCGTCGCCGCCGCCGCCCTCAACTACTTTAATAAATCGCTGGATGAGTTGACCGCCTCCGAAGCCGCGTATCTCGCAGCCCTCCCCAAGGGCCCCAACAACTACAACCCCGTCCACGATTACGCAGCCGCAGTCGAGCGCCGCAACTGGGTCCTCGACCGCATGGTCGAATGCAACCGCATCCCTCCCGAAGAAGCCAAGAGCGCGCAAAAAGAGCCTCTGGTCACAAGAACGCGCGACGAAAAAGAAAGCGTCACCGCCGACTACTTTGCCGAAGAAGTCCGCCGCGAACTGGTCGAGAAATTCGGAGAAAAGCAAGTCCTCGAAGGCGGCCTTGCCGTCAAAACCAGCCTCGACCCGCGCCTGCAAAACGCCGCGACAAAAGCCCTGCGCGACGGCCTGATCGCCTTCGACCGCCGCGATCGTGGCTGGCGCGGCCCGGTCGCCCACTTTCACTTCGACGACTCGTTTAATATGCAAGTTGAGATGAAAAAAATCGCCATCCCCGCCGGAGCCGAAGGCTGGCAAATGGCCGCCGTCACTGGCCTCAAAGCAACCGAAGCCCACCTCTCCTTCGCCGACGACACAAAAGGCACAATCCCGTGGTCCGAGCTAAGCTGGGCGCGCCGCGAACTGGCCGACAACAAATTCGGCCCCCCCATCAAAACCCCCTCTGACGTGCTTAGCATCGGCGACGTCATCATGGTCGAACCCGTCCATAAGAACGCCGAAGGCAAATCCTATCCCGAACGAACCTTCACGCTCCGGCAAGTCCCCGTCGTTCAAGGAGCCATCGTCGCCCTCGACCCGCACACAGGCCGCATCTTCGCCATGAACGGCGGCTTCAGCACCAAAATCAGCCAGTTCAACCGCGCCACGCAAGCCATGCGCCAGCCCGGCTCGGCCTTCAAGCCCTTCATCTACATGGCGGCGCTCGATAAAGGCTTCACCCCCGCCAGCCTGATCTCGGACTCCCCCGCCGACTACGAGCAAGGCCCCGGAATGCCTCTGTGGCGTCCCGAAAACTACGGCGGCGAATCCTCCGGCCCGCTTCCGCTCCGCCAAGGGATTGAGAAGTCAAAAAACGTCATGACAGTCCGTTTGGCAAATGCCATCGGCATGTCAACAGTTGTCGAGTACGCAAAGAAATTCGGCATCGCCGACGATATGCCCGAGCTTCTGTCGTTCTCCCTCGGTGCCAAGGAGACAACCCCGCTCCGCCTCGTCACAGCTTACGGAGTGATCGTGAACGGCGGCAAAAAAATCGCGCCCACGCTCATCGACCGCGTCCAGGACAGGGACGGAAAAACGCTCTGGCGCGCCGACTCCCGCGTTTGCCAAGGCTGCCACTCCGAAGGCTGGACGATAGAACTCACCCCGCCCGATATCCCCGACACGCGTGAACAGATCGAAGACCCCCGCACGACCTACCAGATGGTGAATATTCTTCAAGGCGTCGTCCAGCGCGGAAC
>CAZLIG010000110.1:7380-7594 GCA_964559415.1 uncultured Rhodospirillaceae bacterium | reverse complement strand
GATCGATCTCGACCTTCACTTCGGAACAAGCGCATTGGCCCTCGATCTCGATCCGGGCCACGGCATGAGAGACATCGTCAGCTCCCCCAACAGAGTGGACGCGCTCATGATCGCAAGTTCGCTCGTCCCCGAAAGCGACCGCTTTTCAATTCTCAGCGCCGAGGAATCCGTCGACGAAATCACGCCCGTCGACACGAGCGCGATAACGGCGCTG
>CAZLIG010000110.1:0-7370 GCA_964559415.1 uncultured Rhodospirillaceae bacterium | reverse complement strand
AAAGGCAACTTCGACACGATCGTCGTCGATCTGCCTCGCGCCCTTTTCGCCTCCCAAAAACGGCTCCTCAGCATCGCCAACGAAATCGTCGTGGTCTCTGACCTTACGCTTGCGGGCATCCGCGACACGCTGCGAATTAAAGGCTCTCTAAACTCTCTCGGCTGCGTTGGCCGCACAACCACGGTAGCTTGCCGCGCCGACTCTTCCGGCAACGGCCAGGTAACCCGCGCCATATTCGAAAAGGGCATGAAGGGCTCCATCGACATGATCGTGCCGGAAGACGCCGCCTCGCTGACTTCCGCCTCGAATAGCGGAAAAGCTTTAGGCGCCGTCGCCCCGCGCGCAAACATCACCAAAGCCCTGCGCCAACTGTCTGAACGGCTTGCGGAAATAGGGGAATCTGCGCCTTCCGAAAAAACCTCATCTTCTTTCTGGTCGAAAATCGCGGACGTTAAAGGCAAAGATCGGCGAGGAAAACAATGACCATTGGCTCTTCATTTTCAGGAGACAGCGCGTTCGCCGCCTTGCGCGACAGCATTCTCCCCTCTTTGAGGGAGAAATTCCCCCCCAACACGGCAGCCGGAACCCCTCGCTCCGAAGTCGCTCACGTGGCGAAAGCAACCGTCACCGAGTACTTGGCCTCGAAGAAAATGGAGTTAAATCTTCTTGATCAGCGCGACCTCGTCACCTCGCTGATCAATTGCTTCGTTGCCGAGACGTCCGGAGGATCGTCGGCGCCCTCCCCCGCTGCGCCCTCGACGGGCACGTCATCCCCCCAGCCCATCTCGGTCGCCCCCGCCGATGCCCGAGGCCCCTACGCAAGGAATCCGAGCCGCGAAAGCGTCGAACAAGCCAAGGTCAAGCTTCAACCGATCGTTCTCGAACGCATCGACACGTCGCTTGCCGCCAAGCTCCCGCGCGAAGCCCTGTCGCGAGACTTAACCGGCCTCGTCGCCGAGTTGCTGGGCGAAACGAAAATCCAGCTCAATGCCGCCGAGCGTGCCGAGCTTGTCAAGCAACTGCTCGACGATATGCTTGGCCTTGGCCCTCTCGAACCTCTGTTGGCCGACGAGACGATATCGGAAATCATGGTCAACGGCCCCAAACAGGTCTTCATCGAGAACCAAGGAAAACTGGTCCTTTCCGAAGTTCAGTTCCGCGACAACTCGCACGTCCTCGCAATCGCAACCCGCATCGTCACTGCAATCGGGCGACGCATCGACGAGAGTTCGCCCTTGTGCGATGCGCGCTTGGCAGACGGCAGCCGCGTCAACATCATCATCCCCCCGCTCGCCATAGACGGCTCGACCATAACGATCCGTAAGTTTTCCAAGAAAAAGATCACGCTCGACGCGATGATAAAATTCAACAGCCTCTCGCCCGCAATGGCAAAAGTGTTGAGAATAGCGGGCAGAGCGCGCCTCAACATCCTGATCTCTGGCGGCACGGGTTCGGGAAAAACAACGCTGCTCAACGCGCTCTCTCAAATGATCGACCACGGAGAACGCATCGTCACCATCGAAGACGCGGCAGAACTCCAACTTCAACAGCCCCACGTCGTCCGTCTGGAAACACGCCCGCCGAACCTCGAAGGTTCCGGCGAAGTCACCATGCGCGACCTCGTCAAAAACTCGCTCCGTATGCGCCCCGACCGCATTATCGTCGGCGAAACGCGCGGCGGCGAAGCGCTCGATATGCTTCAAGCGATGAACACGGGCCACGACGGCTCCATGTCCACGATCCACGCCAACCGCCCGCGCGAAGCGCTTATGCGTCTCGAAAATCTTGTAGGCATGGCAAGCGCCAACCTCTCCCCGCGCGCCATCCGCCAGCAAATCGCCTCCGCCATCGACATGATCATTCAAGTCAGCCGTATGCGCGACGGTTCGCGCCGCGTAACCTACATCACCGAGCTAACCGGGATGGAGGACGACACCATCACCATGCAGGATCTTTATTCGTGCGACGTGGTGGGCGAATCGCATGACGGCAAACTACAGGTCAATTTCAAGAACAGCGGGCTAAGGCCGCACTTCCTGCCGAAGGCAGCCTACTTCGGCCTCGACAAGCAACTGCTGGAGACGATGGACTCATGATCCTCGCGGCACAGGATGTCTACATGATCGGCGGAGCAGCTTTTGCTGTCTTGGCATTGATCATTCTGGCTCTATCGAGCGACGAAGCGGAAGTGAACAAAAGGCTGGAGAGAGTCTCCGGCATCAAAAAATCGTCGATCATCGGCGTAGATCGCTCCCTACAGCACAGCGTTCGCTCGACCAAAGACAGCGCCATCCCCATCCTGGACTTCCTGATCAAAAAGCTTCCCAACCCCGACAAGCTGCGCCACAGGCTCGCAGCCACAGGCCATAGCCTCTCGTTGGGCGAATACATCCTGATCAACTGCCTCGCCGTAATCGTGTTCTACACGGGCTTCACCTTCTACGGCGTCGACAACGTTGTCGTTGCTCCGGCCTCCCTCCTGCTGGGCCTCGGCCTCCCGCACTTCGTGACGGGCTTCATGGTGAACCGGCGCATCAAGAAATTCATCGGCAACTTCCCCGAAGCCATCGACACCATGTGTCGCGGCATCCGCTCGGGCCTCCCGATCACCGAGTCGGTAAAAGCGATAGGCCGCGAAATGCCCGACCCCGTCGGCATCGAGTTCCGCCGCATCAGCGACGGCGTGCGCATGGGAAAAACGCTCGAAGACGCCATGTGGGAAGTCGAGCAGCGCGTCGACGCGGCTGAATTCCGCTTCCTGATCGTGGCAATGGCGATCCAAAAAGAAACCGGCGGCAATCTGGCTGAAACGATGGGCAACCTCGCCGAGTTGATCCGCAAGCGGCGTCAACTGCGCCTCAAAGTGAAGGCCATGTCGTCGGAAGCCAAAGCCAGCGCCATGATCATCGGCTCGCTCCCCTTCATCATGTTCGGATTGCTGATGATCGTAAACCCCGAGTACGCAAAAGTCTTGATAACCGAAACCAAAGGCAAAATCCTGCTTGCGTGCGGGCTAACGTGGATGTCGATTGGTTGGACGGTCATGATGAAAATGACGCACTTTGAGTTATAGGATCGGCCATGACGCTCGACTATATGCTCCGAGACCCCAACACCCTCGCAATGATTTGCGGAGGGGGAGTGTTTGCGGTCGTTGTCCTGATCTGGATGGCGCTTGTTGAAGACGATCCCCTCAAAGATCGCCTCAAAGCGGTTGCCGAGCACAGAACGGATTTAACCGAACGAGCCGAAAAGAAAACCCCCTCAAGGCGCGAAGGCCTGATCGGCGCCGACTGGATCAAAACCATCGTCCAGAAGCTCAAGCTTGAGCAAGGCAGGCAAACCAACAAAATCCGCATCAAGCTCGCCCGCGCCGGCTACCGCTCGCGCGAAGCGGTGATGGTTTATCTGCTGGTGCGCCTCGTGCTCCCGATAGCTGCGGCGATTCTGGCCTTCTTTTTCCTCTTTGTCGTCCATGCGTTCGAAGAAACGCTCTTCAATCAGATTCTTTACCTCGGCTTATCCGCCCTCGCAGGCTTCGCTCTCCCCGAACTTTTCATCAAAAACGCCAGCCAGAAGCGCACCGCGATTCTTCGCAAGGCGATGCCGGATGCGCTCGACCTTATGGTCATCTGCGCCGAAGCGGGCCTGAGCCTCGATTCGTCCTTAAGCCGCGTCAGCCGCGAAATGGTAGCCTCCTCCCCCATTATGGCGGAAGAAATCGGATTAACCGGCGTCGAGCTGGGCTTTTATCCCGACCGCAGCCAAGCGCTCCAAAATCTGGGCGACCGCGTTCCGCTTCAAGGCGTCATAGGCTTGGTCAACACGCTTATCCAAACTGAAAGATACGGCACGCCGCTCGCCCAAGCCCTGCGCGTGCTCTCCGGCGAAATGCGCAACGAACGCATCATGGCGGCAGAAGCCAAAGCCGCCAAACTCCCCGCGACTTTAACCGTCCCCATGATCCTCTTCATCCTCCCCCCCCTCTTCGTAGTCCTCCTAGGCCCCGCCATCCTAAAAGTCGTCGAAATGAACAAATAAGCGCGAAGGACGGAGCCAGCGCCACGCATCTTTCACCCTCTCCGCCACGAAGTGGGGGAGAGGGGGGCCCATCGCAACGCGATGGGAGGGTGAGGTGGTCCCTCCGCAATCCTGAAATCTCCATCCCCACTCCCTTCTCCCCACCTCCCAAAATCGTCATCCCGGCGAAAGCCGGGAACCAGCGCCGCGCGTCCGCGCGGCATAAGACTCATTCTATTCAGCCCCCCAAAACCTCCGTTCCCCCGCTTCACGCCTCCCTCAGGCATTCCATCTGTATTCCTTAACAAAACAGCCATAACGTCCCCACCCCCACCTCCCACGCAACGCAGTTGCGGCAAAAACGCTTCCCTTTGCCCCCAACGCGGTTTAGAAATGTAACCTCCTGATTCCATATAGGTTGCTTCCGCGACATGTCTCTCCGGCACTTATTCAACAGCAGCGGTCTGTTAATCGTTTTGGGCGTTGCCATCGGCATGAGCAGCCAAGCGAACGCTTCGAACAATTCCACAGTACAGACCTATACGGATCAAGCCGTTCCGCTTGACTCTCCCCCCTCCGAAGCCTTCCAAAACGCGCCTCTCCCGGCCGGAAGCCTGACGATGGACGACGTGCTAAAAGCACACGCACCGAAAGAAAAGGCGGAACCTCCGTCAGTTCCTGTGGCAACGGGACTGATGATGTCGCAGGGAATGAACTCCGTCTTCCAGAAGTATAAAGTCCCCGTCACAAAGCCGCCTCGGGCAGCACCGGTTGCGGCCAAACCGCAACCCCAAGAAGAACTCGAAAAAACCGCACCTCCCGCAGCAGGTGAAACACAACTCGAAGCCGCAGCCAAACCGGCCACGCCCGAAACTCCGGCCAGCCTAGCCTTCGAACCGGGCCGCGCCCCCAAAACCTTGGAAGCCCCAGCGGAATCGACCTCCGCTCCCGCTGAAAAACCAGCGCCCTCGGAAAAAGCCGAGATCGTTTACGCGTCAGGCCACGCCCCGAAAGACCTTGCCGCCGCAGCGCCTGCCGAAACTCCCTCTCCCGCCGCACCCAGAGCGGATTGCACGGACAAAGTCCAAAAGAGGGAAAAGAACTGCGTCGAAGCCGGCTACCCGGAAACCTATGTCGGAAAAGTTTTCGGCGAAACGCGCTCCACCTGCGCCGATAGCTCACTTCAGGATGTCTGGATAAAGAACACCTGCGTCCCGCCCGAAGAAGCCCCAGCACCTGCAAAAACCGCCAGCGTCAAAAAAGTCGCCGCCGAAAAAACCGAAGAAAAGTTTTTGCGCACCCCCGCAAGCGCCCCCGTACCTGAGCCTGCCCCAAAGAAAGAAGCAGCCGCAGCAGCCCCCGAGAAAACAGCCGCCGCACCGGCTCCCTCCATCCCGGCCCCGGCCTCGACAAACCCCGAAGAACTCTGCGGCGAAGCGGCCGAAACATTGGCCTACGAAGCGCCCGAAAAGAACCTGTGCCGCATCGGCTCTGCAAGCCCCATAAAAGGCAACGGCCCGTGGTCGTGGACCTGCACAAACAATAGCGGCGCCGTATCATCCTGCCGCACGTTGTCGCTCAGCGGCACGGTCGAAGTCGCCGAAGCCGAAGAACCGGCATCTCCAGCGTCCGCCCCCGCCTCTCCTGTATCGTCCTCATCCAAGGACTCCGAGAAATCCCGCTTCCTGCAAATGCCCGCGAAAAAGGCCGCCGCAGTCCAAGTTGCGGCTGCTCCCGAACCCGAAGTTCCCGTCGCCTGCGGCTCAGCGGATAACCACCCCGCCCGCACAGTGCCCGATACCGGCCTTTGCGAAAGCGGCAAAGCCAGCGCAGTCCGAGGCTCCGGCCCATGGCGCTGGACCTGCGTCTCTGGCAAGAAAAAAGTCTCATGCAGCACGATCAAGCCGCTTGACGGCGTCTGCGGCAACGCGACCAAAACCGCCAAAGCCTCCGAGCCCACCAAGAACCTCTGCAAAAGCGGCCTCCCAAGCAGTGTGACCAAGGCCGAAACGTCGTGGACATGGACGTGCGCCGGCTCCAACAGCGGCAACGACATCGACTGCTCAGCGCCCAAAGCGACAGAGACCAAGAATATCCCCGAGCTGAAAACACCGCACGCGGAGATTCCCTCGAAAAAACTCGAACCGTCCGAGCCCCCCGAAGGCATCCAGATCACAGCGGACGAAGCTCCCAAGGCTCCTCCCGAACTCCCCGAAGAGTCAGTCCCCGTCCCTCCCCCGTCGGTGAAGGAAGTCCCCGCCGCCGAAAAACATGAGCTCCAAAAGCCCGAGCTTCAGGAACCCCCGGCAGCAGCCCCCACACCAAACACCGCACAGCTGGTTCTCGACCCGACGCTATCGGCAGTGCTTTTCACGCATCTGTCCGAAACAGTTGATCCCAGGTCCAGCACAACGCTTAACAAACTGGCCGAAGTCCTTAAGAAGAACCAAGGCGGTCGCGTCTCTCTCATCGCCTATGCGGAAGGCGGAGGTTTAGCCCCTCACGCGGTGCACCGCCTCTCCTTGGCGCGGGCGCTAGCGGTCCGTAACTATCTGGCCGCAAAGGGAGTTTCGCAAAGCCGCATCGATATTCATGCGGAAGGCGCAAGCGCCCCGACAGGCTACCCGGACCGCGTCGACATTAAAGTGAACGACTAAAAGGGCATACACCCTGAAGGGTTGCCGGACGCCTAAATCCCGCCTGTCCAAGGGTTTTCTCCGATTGCGCTTGCTTTTTTTCTGGTTTGTGTCTAGTTATGCCAGCGAGTTTAAGAGACTCTCCGTGCGCTTGATGAGCAAGTCATGCCATAAAATGGCCCCATTTGAACATCTCGCAATCGGAGTGGCTGAAATAAAACCGGAGCAAGGCTTGCGGAATTTTGGCGCGAACTCGGTGCGGGTGTCATGGTGATGCCGGCCAATGCTAGACTAAAGGATACAACTATGGCGACAGGTACAGTCAAGTGGTTCAACGGCACAAAGGGTTACGGTTTCGTACAACCGGATGCCGGTGGCGCAGACGTTTTTGTGCACATCAGCGCGGTTGAACGCGCCGGTCTGCGCGATCTCCGCGAAGGCCAAAAGCTCAGCTACGAGTTGGCGACCGAAAAGGGTAAAACCTCGGCGACGAATCTCAAGCTGGTTGACGCTTAATAAGCGATCAAAGCTTACGAAAAGGGGCGATCTTCGATCGCCCCTTTTTTTATGCCCTCTCCGCCACAAAGTGGGAAAAGGGAGAACCCCAATCGCAAAGCGATTAAGAGGATAAGGTGATATCGCCGCCATCCCCCCGCATCCCACCTCCCCCATTATCGTCATCCCGCGAAGGCGGGGATCCCATTTGTTTTCTTA
>CAZLIG010000109.1:0-7734 GCA_964559415.1 uncultured Rhodospirillaceae bacterium | reverse complement strand
GAATGCTCCTGAAAAATCAGGAGCTCAGGTGGGGGAATGGTCGTGAAAAATCACAGATATGGCCCGTTCAGCTCCTTCAAAACAAGAGGCTGAACTTTATCAGATGCGGCGGGATGCCTTGTTGGCGATAACTGAAATTGAAAAAAAAATAACTCAATTCCAAAGTCGTTTTGGCAGGCTTCCCACAGATTTACCTGAATTGGTTAACTCCGGTATTTTGGAAAAATTGCCTGTCGATCCTTATGGTGGGTCTTTTTATCTGGATAAAGAAGGGCATATCCGCTCAAGCAGTAACCTGGCATTTCAATCTCAAGAATCTAAATCAATAGGGACCCATGACTGAAATTGTATTGAAAACAAGCAATTTGAGTAAAGTTTATCGAAAGCGGACCCGACGGGTCTGTGCGTTGGATGACCTGTCGTTGGATTTAGTGCGTGGTGAAATTTTTGGGTTTCTTGGCCCCAATGGGGCAGGTAAGAGTACAACAATAAAAATTCTTACTGGTCAGATCCGAGCCACATCGGGTTCAGCTGAAGTTCTCGGTTGCCCCACAGGAGATGTGAACGCACGGTTTCGTTTAGGGTATCTCCCGGAAAACCCCAGTTTTTATGATTTTTTGACGGGGTGGGAATATTTAAATTTTGTCTGTCGAACTTTTAGTAAGGAGTGTGAGAAATCCTCAACTGAAATAAACTCAGTCCTAGAGCAAGTAGATTTGCTGGCAGCTGCCGGTCGACAGATTCGGACTTATAGTAAAGGGATGGTGCAACGCTTGGGAATTGCTCAAACATTAGTACATGACCCGGATTTGTATATTTTTGATGAGCCTATGAGTGGGTTAGATCCTATGGGTAGGGCTTTGGTAAAAAATATTATTAAAAAGCTTAGGAGTCGTGGAAAGACTGTATTCTTCAGCACTCATATTACAGCTGATGTAGAGATTGTTTGTGATCGGCTTGGGGTGATCGTGGAGGGTAAGTTACGGGCGCTTGACAGTGTACAAAACATTCTTCAAAAGGGGATTAATGGGTATGTTGTCCAAACATCAGATTTAGTCGAAATAAAAGTTGAAAAGGATCAGTTGCAAAAAACTTTGGAGAATCTATGGTACAAGGGCATGCGTGTTGAACGAATTGAGCCTTGCCGACAAAATCTTGAAAACTTTTTCCTCGATGTAGTACGTGAGTCAGAGAATGCCAATTAGGCCGATTTTTCAGGTTCTTCTTCTCATAGTTGTGTCACTCGCAGTCTATTATCCGGCTTTGTTGTCGTCATTTAGCTCTGTAGATGACTTGAAGATGATTACTCAGCTCGATAATCAACAAGTTTTTAATCTGTCAGGTTACTTTCGTCCCAACTCGTCATTTTATTATCGCCCTCTTTTGATGTTGACTTTTATTGGGGATAAATATTTGTGGGGGCTTACTCCAAGTGTCATGCATCTCGAAAATGTCGTCTTGCATGCTTTAAACGCAGTGATGGTATTCATTATTTCCCGAAGAATTTTTCCCCAGGGCAAGGATTGGGCATGGTTTCCTTTTCTTAGTGCTTTACTGTTTTCGATTCATCCAATTAATACTGAATCGGTCAACTGGATTTCAGGTCGAACCGATCTTTTAGCGACTTTTTTTGTATTGCTAAGTTGTCGTGTTTTGATTTGGTCAGTTGAATCTCGCCGACCGGCTTTAGGTCTCTTGGCGGCTTTATTTTTCTTAGCTGGAATGATGTCGAAGGAAATGTCTTTGTTTTTTTTGCCGGTTGGTTGCTGTTTAGTGTGGCGCTGGCAGACAACGACTTCAACTGATGGTGATGTGTTTCGGTTAAAGTGTCTTCTGTTTTTTTCCGGTCCTTTCATCATCTCAGCTTTTATATATGGTTTTTCTCGCTTTTTACTTTACGGAAGCGGGGACGCAGGTTTCAATTACATTTTTTCTCAGTATTTATATGATCCTATAAATACTTTTAGGGTAATATTTAAAGTATTTGGATTTTATGTTAAAAAACTATTTATCCCGACACCATTGCAATTTGCTATAACAAATGCCAGTGATTATTATTTTTGGCTCGGCCTTCTCACTGCTACAGTCTCTATTTATCTTGTTCAAAAAATAAAAATGTTGACAGATTTCATGGCGATTTCTTTTTTTCTTATCATACCTGCGATTATAATTGCTTTGACTAATGTCGCTTGGACTCCACTGGCTGAACGATATCTTTATTTGCCAACTGTATTTTGGTCAATTTCGGTTGCTGGTATTTTATCTCTGTTTTTACGTATGATGAATCAACCGCTCTTGAATGTTCTTTTGTTATTTGTAGTTTTCCCAGGTATCACATGGATAACATTTGAACGTAACTTAGTTTGGAAAGACCCCGTTCTTTTTTTTGAAAACGAAGTAAAAAATAATCCAAATTTCCCTCCTTTGCGGAATGAACTGGCAAATGCACTTCGCGCTAATGGTTCCGAGGTTTCAGCCAACGAGCAAATGGCTATAGCACTAGATCTAGATCCAAATAAAAAGATGTATTATGTTCATTTTAATAATATTCTTTTATTGATAAAAAAAAATCACATAGATGAGGCACGAAATCAGCTGAATGATCTAGTCGAGAAAAGAGGTAATGATAGTGTGTTTTTTCTACGACAAGTGGCCAGAACCTTAGAGGCGATGGTTACTCACTCGCGCAGCAATGATGAACTTCAAATTTTCCTCCAAGATCTAATGCCAATTTATGAGAAGATTCTAGAAAAAAAAGAAGATCCTTATGTGTTTTATCGAGCTGGTCAAATCGCCCTCCTTGTTGATGAAAGAATTAAGGCCCGCGATTATTTTGGAGAGGCGTACCGGCTTGCACCTGACACAGCTTACTACAAGGCCGCAGCTCAAACTTTACACCAGAAACTTTCAGTAAATGAAAACCATCTATTTCATTAAGCTGCTGCGCCCCCACCAGTGGCTGAAAAACCTCCTTCTGTTCTTCCCGCCCTTTCTGGGGGGCATTCTTTTTTTACCGGGAGTCTGGCAAAAGGGGCTGGCCCCCTTTATTGCTTTTTGTCTCGCCTCTAGTGCCACCTACGTTTTCAACGATCTCCGGGACTGCGAAATCGACCGGGTACACCCACGCAAACAGCATCGACCGTTGGCCAGTGGCGCGGTGTCGCCCTCGCTTGCCATCGCCTTGGCGGTAGGGTTGCTCGCAGTTTCGCTGCTTTTGGGCTGGACCATCTCTTTGCCTTTTATTGGCTGGCTGCTGGCTTATCTTGGCCTGTCCTTTGCTTATTCATTTGCTCTGAAAAACCAACCGGTTTTCGACATTTTCTGTATAGCTTCGGGTTTTGTCTTTCGCGTCTTCGCCGGTGGCGCTGCCTTCGATGTCAAGGTTTCGGACTGGCTTTTTCTCACGGTGTTGCTGTTGGCGATTTTTCTCAGTTGTGGCAAGCGGTTGAGCGAAAAGCAACTCCTCGGCGAGGCTTCCGCCGACCATCGCAAGGTGCTGAAAGGTTATCCTCCAGGGACGCTGGAAGGTTTCATGTACATTTCCGGCGCGGCGGTGCTGGTGACCTACACCCTCTACGTCATCACCAATCATCGCCTGGTTTACACCGTGCCTCTCTGCTGTTTCGGTTTGTTTCGCTATATCCTCATCATCAAACGCGGCGAAAGCGGCGACCCGACGGATTCGCTATTGAAAGATCCGGTGATGTTTTTGGTCGGGTTGGCTTGGACGGTGATGGTGGGGGCCAGTCTCTACCTGGGGGCATGATGAAAGTCGTTTTTTTCCGGCACTCCCTGTTAAGTCGCGGCGGCGACAAGATGATTCTGGCCCATGCGGGATACCTGGCGAAGCAGGGCTGGTCTGTGGAAATTCAGACCGCGCACGTCGATACTGTCTTTCCTCTCCCACCTGAAATCCAGATCGTCGATCTCGGCAGCCGGAGCAAGGCCGTTACGCTTTGGAAATCCTTGAGTCGCCGTTTTGATGCCGATGTCGTGATTGCGGATATCATCCCCCTGATTTGTCTGTTGGCCCTGCGCAATCGTCGCAGGCTCGTCTATTTTGCCCAGGATTATGATGAAGAGTATTTCACCTCAACGCTTGCTCAGTTGTTCATCCGGCTTTTTTATCGGTTTGGCCTGTCGATTTGTAAGATCCCGGTTATATCTGTTTCGGAATATCTTTCCAAGATTTTCCGTAGCAGGTTTCGAGCTAGGGTGTTCACTGTAAACAACGGTGTGGATCGGGATTTTTTTTATAATGACCCGGAGACCGGGTTGCTCGCGAAAAAGGGTGGCAAAAAAGCCATTCTGGTACTTTCACGAAGGGATGCGCGCAAGGGTTCGGATCTGCTTGGGAATATTTTCTCTGCGATGCCGACAGCACATCTCGATTCAGTTGTTCTTTGGTCGGTTGGCACCCCCCTCGGTCGTACCGGTCTAAAAGTTGATGCACATGATTTCGGTTATGTCGATGAATCGAGTCTGCGTAGAATTATGAGCAGTGCCGACCTTTTCCTTTACCCTACACGACACGAGGGTTTTGGCTTGATGCCGCTTGAAGCGATGGCCTGTGGGTGCCCAGTAGTTTCAAGCACTGCTTTTAAAGTTGCGACGCATGAGGTTAATGCTCTGCTCAGCCCGGTGGGCGATGTCAAGTCCCTTGCGGAGAACATCAATAGGGCTTTGACGGAACCTGGCTTGTCCGAACGCCTGGTTTCGGCAGGGTTTGAGCTTGCACAGGACTTTACTTTAGAACGTTCGACCGCCTGTTTTGCCGCTGCGTTAGTATCGTCAGTGGCGCTTGTGTGAGGTATTTGACCAAATGTCAAAAACAAAAAAAGTCCTGATGATCACGAACCTGCATTGGAACTCTTCCATACAGGTTGGCGATCATGAACTGGCTCGACAATTTTTGGCAGCTGGCTGGAAGGTTGGTTTCGTTTCTGATCCGGTTACTCCGTTTCATCTGCTGAAAGGGTTCGAGTTGGGACGCCGGCTGAGAAACTTTCTGGCCGGTGGTAGGTGGGAGAACAATGGCAATCTCTGGGTAAACGGCAACTATAGCCATCTTGTTGAGCCTGCAGCCGTCGGCTAAGCTGGCCTCCATGGTCTTTCCACCAAGGAGGTTGTCCGATGCCGGACCTGAAGCAGGAATGGACAGATAAAATTACCGCCTGGCGCGAGAGCGGCCAGAGCATCGCCGCCTGGTGCCGGCAGCATGAAGAAAGCTACTATCGCTTCATCTACTGGCGCAAGCGCCTGGAGCCGAAACAGGAGAAGGCAGGTCGCTTTGTCGAGCTGACCCTCGGGACTTCGTCACTGCTTCTTTCCTGCAACGGCATGACCCTGCATATCGAGCGCGGCTTCGATCGTGAGCTGCTGCGGGATGTGCTGTCGGTTTTGCGAGCGGTGTGACGGGTGCATCCCACGGGCTGTCAGCCGATTCTGTTGTACGACCAGGCGGTCGACATGCGCAAGAGCTTTGAAGGGCTGAGCGCCCTGATCGAGGCCGCTTTCCCCGGAAAGCTTCTGACCGGCTCGCTGTTTCTGTTCCTCAACCGCCGCCGGAATCTGATCAAGATCCTGGCCTGGGAGGGCGACGGTTTCGCCATCTGGTACAAGCGGCTGGAGCAGGGCACCTTTCCGGACTGTTTTCCCGGCCGCCGGGAGCTGACCCGACAGCAGTTTGTCCTGCTTTTGGAAGGGATTGTGCCGAAGCGCTTAAGCCGGCGTTTTTCCTTGTAAGGTGGGCGCTTTTGGCTTCGAAAACAGGGGCAAACATGCTATATTTCCGGCATGTTAACCTCGTCAAAGCCCACCGATAATCTGCAGGATCTGGTTCGCCAGCAGGCGCAATTGATCGAGCAGCAAAGCGCGCAGATTGCCCTGCTGCAAGAGCAGTTATCCTGGTTGAAGAAGCAGCTGTTCGGCGCCAAAAGTGAGCGGATCGTGGCCGACCTCGGGCAGCAGAGTCTGCCCTTCGCCGAAGCCGAGATAGTGGCGGCTCCCGCTGCCGAGGCGACGGAGGAGATCCGCTACCAGCGGCACAAATCCGCTAAGAACCGGGGCAACGACACGATCTCCTATCCTGACGATCTGCCCGTCGAGCGCCGGCTTCTCGATCTGCCCGAAGACGAGAAGATCTGTGCGGAGACGGGCGAACCGCTGGTTCGCATCGGCGAGGAGATTACCCGCAAGTTGGCCCGCAAGGCGGAGCAGTTCTTTGTCATCGAATATGTCCGCCCCAAGTACGCCTCCCGCAAAGACCCCGATCAGGGGATCCTGACGGCGGCGCTGCCCGACAGCGTCATCGCTCGTTGTCCGGCGGATGAAAGTCTGCTGGCCTCGATTTTAACGGCCAAGTACGCCGATCACTTGCCGCTCTATCGGCAGGCGCAGATGCTGCGGCGGAGTGATGTTCACATCAGCCGGCAGACCCTCTCCAAGTGGGTGCTGAGCCTCGGTGCGGGGCTCGCTCCCCTGTACGAAGCGATGAAAGCCCGCATCCTTGCCAGTGGGGTGATCTTCGTCGATGAAAGTCCGGTCAGTTTGCAGAGTCAGAGCAAAGGCCCCTGCAAAAAAGCCTATATGTGGGTCTATGCCGGCGGTGGCGGCGGAGATCCGCCCTATCGATTCTTTGAATTTCGCACCAGCCGCAGCCATGCGCATGTCGAGCAGACCCTGAAGGAGTACCAGGGGGTTCTGCACTCGGACAAGTACGCCGCCTACGAAAAGCTGGCCCGGCGCGAGGACATCCAGTGGTGTCCCTGCATGGCGCACGCCCGACGCAAGTTTGTCGAAGCCGAAGGGGGCGATCCACAGCTTCGCCGCCGGATATTGCGCAAAATTCGCCACCTGTTCATGCTCGAACGAGTCGCCTGGTCGCGCAACCCCGAAGAGCGTCTTCGGATCCGCCGGGAGATCGAGAAGCCGGTTCTCGAGAACCTGAAGTCCCTGGTCAAAGAACGGATACTGGCCGGCGGCCTGCTGCCCAAATCGAAGTTCAGCCAGGCTCTGCACTACTACTTGGACTTGGCGCCGCATTTCGAGAACTACCTAAACCACCCCGAGGCGCGGTTGGATAACAACGTGGCCGAACGGGCGATTCGTCCCCTGACGATCGGGAGGAAAAACTGGCTCTTCGTCGGCAGCGAGGAGGGCGGCCAGGCTGCCGCAACGATCCTGTCGCTGATTCAGACCTGCCGGAATCTGGACATCAACCCCCAGGAGTACCTGGAAGATGTCCTGCGGCGGATCATGAGTCACCCAGCCAAACGGATCGATGAACTGCTGCCGGATCGTTGGCTGGCCTCCCGGCAGAAGATTGCCGCATCGCAGGCAGTTCCGCAAGATGGGCTGGGTTGACGGTTACCCTTGCGCTGCTGAGCATTCATGGCCTGATCCGCGGGCACGACCTGGAACTGGGGCGGGATGCGGATACCGGCGGGCAAACCCTGTACGTGGTGGAATTGGCCCAGGCCCTGGCCCAGCAGCCGGAGGTAAAAAGGGTCGACCTGATCACCCGCCGGATTGTCGATCCCCAGGTCGACGCCGGTTACGCCGAGCCGATCGAAGAGCTGTCAAAGAAACTGCGTATCGTCCGCATCGATGCCGGGCCCAACGGATATATCCCCAAAGAACAGTTGTGGGACCACCTCGATGGCTTCGCCGATAATCTCGCCGCTTTTTTTCAACAACAGGACGCCTTCCCCGACCTGCTGCACAGCCATTACG
>CAZLIG010000108.1:0-7883 GCA_964559415.1 uncultured Rhodospirillaceae bacterium | reverse complement strand
GGACATATTGTTAACATGAACTTCCGTTAATTCCGCCCCTTTACAAGGGCAAACAGAGGATTCCGATGGCCCGCGTTACCGTAGAAGATTGCATTGTGCAAATCCCAAACCGCTTCGAACTCGTCATGCTGTCCGCGCACCGTGCGCGCGCCTTGGGGTCCGGGGCCGAACTGAAGATCGAAAGAGACCGCGATAAAAACCCGGTCGTCGCGTTGCGCGAAATTGCCGAACAAAAGCTTGAACTTGGCGGCCTAGAAGAGTCGCTCATCAAGAGTCTCCAGAAGCGCATCGAACCCGAACAGCCCGAAGAAGAAGTTGCCGAGCTGATGGCTGGCGAACAGCAAGCTTGGGTAACGCCAATGGATGCAGCCGATGACGGCGACGACCTAGAAGGCGACGACCTCGAAGCCGAAGGCGAAGAAGAAGGCGGCGGAGAATCTCCCGAAGCCTCCGAAGAAGCCATTCAAGGTTCCTTCGAAGACACTGATATGTCAGACATCAAGGACTAAACGCCGCATAAAAGGGGAAACGAAGTAAAATTGTAATTTTTGGTACACTTCCGCCCAACGTCCTAACAAAACGTAAACGGAAGAACCCGGAAAAAGCCCAATTACAGTCCGATATTCCCCTTTTTAACAGTGTCTTAGGATGGATCTGATATCAGTTTTGCCAAGGAACACTGATGCAGACCACAGACTCCATCACGGCGGAACTGCCGACAAAACCCACACCACCGGCCACCGCCAAAGCGGCAGTGCCGCCTCCGCGCATGATGCGGCAGTACGAACTCGTCGAACGCGTTCGCGCTTACGACCCCGACGCCAACGAGGACCTGCTTAACCGCGCCTACGTGTTTTCGATGCAGGCCCACGGCACGCAAACGCGCGCCTCCGGCGACCTGTTCTTCACCCATCCGCTAGATGTCGCAGGCATCCTGACGGAAATGAAGCTCGACAGCACGACAATAGCAACGGCCCTGCTTCACGATACCGTCGAAGACACGCTAGTCTCCCTCGAAGACATCCAAAAACAGTTCGGCCCCAGCGTCGCCCGCCTCGTCGACGGCGTAACGAAGCTCTCGCGCATCGAACTCCAAACCGATCAAGCCAAGCAGGCCGAAAACTTCCGCAAGCTGGTCGTCGCGATGTCCGAAGACATCCGCGTGCTTCTCATCAAGCTCGCCGACCGCCTGCATAATATGCGCACGCTGCAATATCTAAAGAGCGCCGACAAACGCCGCCGCATCGCGCGCGAAACGCTCGACATCTATGCGCCGCTAGCTCAGCGCATCGGCATCGAAAAGATGCAGGAAGAACTAGAAGACCTCGCCTTCGCTGAACTAAATCCCGACGCCCGCAACAGCATCCTCGCGCGCCTCAACTTCCTCCGCAACGAAGGCGGCGCGATTGCCCAGCGCATCCAAAAAGAACTAAAATCAACTCTCGACGAAAACGGCATCGGAGCCTCCGTAGAAGGCCGCGAAAAAGCGCCCTACTCGATTTGGCGCAAAATGCAGCGCAAGAACGTCGGCTTCGAACAACTGTCCGACATCATGGCGTTCCGCATCCTCGTGGACTCCGTCGAGCACTGTTACCAAGTCCTCGGCATTATCCACAGCAACTACCACGTAATCCCGGGCCGCTTCAAAGACTACATCTCGACCCCCAAGCCCAACCAATACCAAAGCCTCCACACCGGAATTCTCGGCCCCGAACAGCAACGCATCGAGATCCAAATCCGCACGAAGGAAATGCACGAAGTCGCCGAACTCGGCGTCGCCGCGCACTGGGCGTACAAGCATGAGGAAGCGCCGCGCACGGACGGCCTCCAATACCGCTGGCTGCGCGAACTTCTCGATATCGTCGAACACGCCCAAAAGCCCGAAGAGTTTCTCGAAAACACCAAGCTCGAGCTCTTCCAGGATCAGGTCTTCTGCTTCTCGCCAAAAGGCGACCTCATCGCGCTGTCGAACGGCGCAACCCCCGTCGATTTTGCCTACGCCATCCACGGCCGCGTCGGCGACGCCTGCGTCGGCGCAAAAGTAAATGGCCGCATGGTCCCCTTGCGAACAATCCTCCGCAACGGCGATCAGGTCGAAATCATCACGCAAAAAGGCAGCACGCCCTCCGCAGCGTGGGAACGCTTCGTCGTCACAGGCAAGGCTCGCTCCTGCATCCGCCGCTTTATCCGCACGCAGCAGCGAACGGAAAACATCGTCTTAGGCAAACAACTCCTCGAAAAAATCTGCAAGCAGGAAAACGTCGATTTTTCTGATAAAGTCTTCGAGCCAATTGCAGAAAAATTTCAAGCCGCAAGCGCCGAGGACCTCTACGCCCTCGTCGGAGCCTCAACGCATCCCGCAAGGGAAATCTTCAACGCCGCATATCCCGATCACCGCCCGAAGCAGCCGGACAAAACCGCCGACAAGCTGCTCGCGATCAAACAAAAAGCCGCCTTCGCAAAGAATCTTGCCCCAGCAACGCTCAAAGGCCTGCTTCCCGGAATGCAAGTTCACTATGCCCGCTGCTGCCACCCGCTGCCGGGCGACAGAATTGTCGGCATCGTTGCAACAGGCCGAGGCGTAACCATCCACACGCGCGACTGCGCGACGCTGGAAACGTTCGTAAAGAATCCCGAGCGCTGGATCGACGTAGGCTGGAACGACGACAAGGCAAAAATCGAACCGATGGTAGGCCGCCTCGATGTCGTCCTTGTCAACCAGCCGAACAGTCTGGCGGCAATGACCGCCATCATCGGCAAAAACGACGGCAACATCTTCAACATGAAAATCACGAACCGCACCCCCGAGTTCGTCGATATCATCGTAGACGTCGAAGTCCGCGACCTAAAACACCTAACCATAATAATCGCCGCCCTCCGCGCCCACCAGTCGGTCAACTCCGTCGACCGCACCAAAGGCAGATAGCTCGATAAATACAACCCGTGATATAACGCCCCCGAAGACTCGCACTTGATATTAATAATGCGTTAATCCGTTCTTCGGTACTATCCACAGTAGAACATACCCGATAGAATCAATTCGCAGCTTTAGTGGAACATAAGCATGAACAAGCGTGGATTATTGAAAGCGGCCCCCTTTCTTGCCAGTTTTATTCTCTTTCTAGTTGCTGTTCCTGAATATGCAACATCACGAACTCAGCTAAACACAAGCGTGCAAGAGGACAACCCTGACAGTCTGCCCGACAATATGTGCTATCTGGTGGGAGATGCCACTCACAGATCTTGTTGCAACATAAGCTGGTTCACGCAGGGCGCATCCGACTACGTGGCGGCGCGCAGCGATAATCGAAACGGAGGCATTGCCTCCGGACCGATCGACGTCCCAGTCTCCTCAAACAATCCGAAATTGCGGGCCTGTCGCTACGTTGATAACATCGCTCCGGCATCCATTCAGACTTCATACTTCATTCCGTTCAGAAGCCCGATCGAATGGAGCGCCTTTTTAACCAATCCGCCCGAAAATATAAGACTCGTTCCCTGCGCGCGCCCGGCAACCTACGTACTTGAACCCGATAGCCGGTGCGTCTCGCCCTCACCCGCCCCCACAGATGCGTCAGCGATGGCCCAATTGGACTACGCACGATTTGGAACCAGATTGAGCTTTGTTGCTGCCTACAACTGTGCCGGAAACATGATGGAAACGGTGCAAACCAGCTTTAACGCGGCCACTCCATCGCCCGATGGCGAAATCCACCCGGACCCCGGCTGGAGACAAGACATATCGACCACCCGGTACGACACAGGCGAATGCGGCTCCGCACATGGCGTTGCCGTCGATACAGCCCCAACCGCAAACCTCTGCATCGGGAACAATATCGTAGCTTCCACAGTTGCAGGTGGCAGCGAAGGTCCATGGTCGTGGACATGCACAATGAACGGCACAAACACCACCGCGTCGATCACATGCAATGCGCCCACCGCTAAAGCAGAGTGTGGCGCTGCGGCAGGCGTTGTTGCCAGCACCAAGCCGACACAAAATCTATGCGCGGGAGGCAGCGCGACCGAGGTCACGGGAAGCGGCCCATGGAAATGGGACTGCATATCTTCGGAGAAGCAGGTATCTTGCACAGCACCTTCAAGCCTGAACGCGACATGCGGCGCAGCAAACGGCGCGCCGGTCTACACGGCTCCGACAACCGATTTGTGCGACGGAGGAACGGCATCCGCAGTATCTTCGGGTCCTCCCTGGAAATGGACCTGCACGGCGGGGACACTTCAGGCAAATTGCGAAGCTCCCCCGGGAGGATGGTGTGGAAGCATCTCGCGGCAAACCGTTTACGAACAGCCTGTAAACAACCTGTGCCGCTATGGCACAGCGAGGGATATGGCATACAGGATAGAAAACAATACCTCCTTATGGTCATGGAAGTGTTATAATCTTGAGAAATATGACTCCTGCATCGCCGGCAACTCCGCAACCTGCGGCTGGGGCGCTCATATCAAGCCCTCGGACACAGGCCCCAGCGGAAGCCTGTGCTATGTCGGCTCAGGTTCGACAGTCGTGGATAAGGGGTCGTATTTCGAATGGACATGCGTAGCCCAAGACAAATCTTCCCAAGTCTCGTGCTCCGTCGCAAAACCCCAAACCGTGTCCTGCGGAACGTCAGGTGGAGGAGTGTTCACCAATATGCCGACCACCGAGCTGTGCCAATCCGGCGCCACCGCTTCGGCGGTAGAGGGTAGCGGCCCATGGACATGGACATGCACCTCCGGGGCCACGTCAATCCCCTGCAGTGCAAGCAAAAGCTATACTGTAGCCTGTGGTTCGGCAGACGGAAAAATAACCACGTCTCAACCGACACAGGGGCTGTGCGTTTCGCCAAGCTACGACGAAAACATGGTCAAGATAGCCCAAGGCAATGGCCAATGGGTGTTCAAATGGAACTGTACGGACGGAACGCATTCCGTGACATGCAGCGCACCGAAATGCGAATGCGCCATGTGCGGAACCGCAGCCGGAATTCCCTCCACAACGGCTCCCACAAAAAACCTTTGCGGAATCGGTACATTGCTGGCGCCAGGTGTGATTGGAGAGGCCCTACAATGGACTTGGTACTGTGATGACTCCGCAACAAACAGCAAGCATATCTGTCACGCTCCCAAAAACTAACGCTCCGTATGCGCCCCTTCCCTGTCGCCTTGCGAGAGGGAAGGGGAAAACAACGATGTCCTTCAAACGTGCTGGCGACTTGTTTGCCTCGGCGGAGAAATTGAGTCCGCAAGCAATGTTAGACGCTATTACCGCGCAAAAAAAGAAACACCGCAGCCATCGCCTGTGCCTCCCTAAGAAACAGGCAAAACCACCTGCTTCAGTTGCGCTCTGCGCCAAAAAATAATTCGCCCGTTAACGATACTTTCGTATTGTTCCAGCCTCGGTTGTCGTCTATGTCGGATTACTCAACTGATCCGAATTTCAATAGACTCTCATCCAAGCACCCGGTGTTTTCATGAAAACCTTTAAGAACCTCAACCTTTATCACATCGCCAAGCTTTCAACCGACCAGTTCCGAAACGAATTTTTTGATGCCGAAGAGCAAGCTCTTTTAAGAGAGCCTCCCCCGCCCCCGGCACAGGAAACAATATCCCAGCGCGAAAAAAGAAGGACTGAGGAGCTAAAACAAGCCGGGCAAATTTCTACAGAGCAACGCACCAAAATTAACGAAGCTGCCGAGCTTCTTCATATTTATGCGCAAACTTGGTCCCTGTTGCGCTTCCCGCCGCCGGAATATCAACACGATTACAAACACGCCGCCCCAAAAAACACCAAGAACTGGCCGCATACGCAAGCCCTAAAAAACCTCATCGCTCTTCAGGAAAAAAGCGTCAATCTTTGCAGCAACGCGCAGCAGGATACGATCAAAAAAACCGCTCAAGAAATCACGCACCCAGAATCTCAAGCACACACCGGAACCGCCCCAGCCGCTCCCTCCAACGACTACCCGCGAACCGAAGCCGAAATCTTCTCCCACCTTGCCATTCCGGGGCGCGCCCTTTTCGATCTCGTAAAAGAGATCAACGCATACAAGCAAAAATCCACCGGCAAGAAAAAATTCCCCAAGCTGATCAAAAAATTCCAGTCTTTAGCATTTCCCGCTTACGACTTCGACACTCGCGGCCAATTTGACCTTTCGGCCCTCGCGCGCACCAAAGCCGAACGCGACGACTACAGAAGACGCGCCGCAGAAGTCCAAGCACTCGCTGAGCAAAAACAACGAGAAAAGCGGCTCAGTGAAAGAAAAGAAATCAACTGGCATCTGGAAGCGAAAGGCCCGCCGCAGAGCTTCGCCGAAAAGCTAATCAACCCCGAGGACCCCAAGCCCGGTATCATAGGCAACAACTGGACCTACAAAGAAACTGCAGCCGCTTTTCAAATTTTCGAACTCACATTGCTTCGGCTTGAAAACGAATCACTCTCCAGAATCCCATTGATGTCAATGCGTTGGTTGGATTCGGATGCGCTAGATGATATCTACCGCGATCTAACGCGTCTGTCGCACGCACCCGATCACCTCATCATGGGCATGAATACGGAGAGAAAGCACGAATTGATTTACGCGGCTTGGGACGTTTTGGATAACCGGCTTAACGAGGCAGAATGCACGCGCTTATGTCCCCGCACCGCCGCCGACATCCGGAAATTTGCCGAAAAGAACATACTCGACTTCGAAACCAAAGAACTCAAACAAGCCTTGCTTCAAGAAACACCCATCGAAGACCGCCTCCTTTGGCATCCAAAAGACTTCTTCAAGAATCTGATCAACCCCGAAGATCCTGTGTCGGCTTACGGCACCACGAACGTTGAGACCCTCGGCAAAGCGTTTCATCTGCTCTTAATCTCTGAAGCATTGTTTTCACGTAACGAATCGAAACTCCCGGACGTGCAACCCATTTTCGACCACGGCCATCAATTGCACGATCCGAAGCTTCAATTGGCTTTCGACGGCATGGTCAACCTTCTTTTCGAACACGCGGGACGTAAAGCTCCCATGTCTCCGGAACGGAGAAAGGAATGTCTTGGTAAAGCAGTAGATGCCGTCGTCGATTGCCTTGACGAAGCCGAACCCTACTGCCCCAAGACCGCAGAACAAATTCGCGGCGTAGTTGCCGCTTTAGCTCTTGAGCGAACAGCGGCCAAGGAAGCAAAAGCCGCCGCGTTGAGAGAAATGCCCCTCACCGGACGCTCCTTATTGCCACGCGATCTTTTCCTGTCAGCCCTTCTTGATCCCGAGGACCAGCGAACTGCCCTAAAAGACCCCTCGGTCCAAACGCTCGGAAAAGCTTATCAGCTTTTAAAGCTTTCTGAACTGCTGGCCTTGTCCGACACTTCAGTAAAAAGCATTGACCCTCAGGAGCTATTTGACCACACCCGCACCCTTTACGAACCGGAGTTGCAAACCGCTTGGCAAGGCACGTTCACCATCTTTCAGGGCTGCACCGGCGATGCAGCTATGCCAACCCGAAACGAAATAAAGAGCATTTTCAGAACTTGCCAAGCGTGCGTCATGTACGAACTCGATGAAGTCGGCAATGCGTGTCCCAAAACCTCTGAGGCCATAAAAGCCGACATCGTCAATAACAGTCCCGAAAAACTCCTCTCAAAGGTAACGACACCCCACTTATCCCTTTAGCAGACCCCGAGCATTGGGCAGAAAGCCCCAAAACCCCCTTCTCTGACGCTTATGCGGAAGAGAGCCTCAACACCTCCCCGTCATTTCGGGGCGCACCAAAGGCGCGAACCCGAGATCCAGTTCGGTTTACTCAGCCTCCAATCTTCAAGGCGAAAAATGTCTTCCCCTCGGGGAGCGAGGTGACCTGCTCCCCGCAAACTGAGGCAAAATGAGTTAGAGTCTGCAACCCGAGAA
>CAZLIG010000107.1:0-7919 GCA_964559415.1 uncultured Rhodospirillaceae bacterium | reverse complement strand
CGGTCATAATTGCTTCCGCGCTCGGCCCCAAATGAAGCCGGTCAATCTTGTCCGTCGTCGTCTGCGTCAATGGATCGAACACCCGAATGCTGTCGATGTCGTCCCCAAAAAAGTCGAGCCTGAGCGGAGCCTCGTATCCCGCCGGAAACAAATCGACAATCCCGCCGCGCACGGCAAACTCGCCCGCCTCGCGAACGGTTCCTGCATTCACATAGCCATTCTGCGCCAAAAAAGACCTGAGCTTATCGATAGGCAGCGTATCCCCTATGGCCGCATCAAGGCTTGCCTGCGCCAGAACATCCGGAGGCACGGTTTTCTGAGCAATCGCATTAATGGTCGCAATCACAACGCCCGGCTGCTTAAACGGTCTTTGCAATCTCGAAAGCGCCCCAATCCGCTGCGACACAATGTCGGTATGCGGCGAAACCCGATCATAAGGAAGGCAATCCCAGGCCGGAAAAGGCACGACCTCGCACTGAGGCGCAAAGAACGCCAACGCATCCGCCATCACCGCCGCGCGCGTCTCGTCCTGAGCCACATAAAGCACCGGCTTCCCAACGCACCGCCCTGCAATCTCTGCCAAAAGACGCGCATCATGCCCTTCGGGCGCTCCAGCGAGCGCTACGCGAGCCTTGTCCTCAATTTTCCAATCACCAGTAAACATAACCACTTACACCCGCTTCAAGCGTACCATTACCCTTTCACGATCAGACATCAAACGCCAAACAGCGAGTTATACACATTTTCCCCATTATCCACAGGGTAAGGAGCTTCAGGAAAAATTATACACCAAGCCCCTGATATGTTAGCGTTCCCGTCATGCCAGAAACCGCCAATCTTCCCGCCTTGCGAGCCGTAACCTCCCTTGACGCCATCGGAACGGTCCGCACGCCGCCGCACAATATAGAAGCCGAGCAGGCTTTGCTAGGTGCCTTGCTGGTCAATAACATTGTCTACGAAAAAGTGGGCGAAATTTTAGAGCCCGAGCAATTCTTCGACCCCGTCCACGGTAGAATTTACGAAGCAATCTCAACGCTATGCAACCGAGGCCAGATTGCCGACCCCAAGACCCTACGCGGCCTGTTTGAGAACGATCCCGCCTTGGCGGGTGTCGGCGGCGCGAACTACCTTGTCGACCTCGCCGCAAACGTCGTCACGATTTTCAACGTCGAAGACTATGCCCAGCTGATCCGCGATTTGCATATGCGCCGCGAGCTAATCACACTCGGCACAGACATCGTCAACGACGCCTTTCAACACGACCTCGACAAACCCGCCACCACGCAGATTGAATCTGCCGAAGGAAAGCTGTTCCAACTCGCGCAAACAGGCGAGGTAGGCCGCGGATTTGTGAAGCTTGAAAAAGCGCTCGCTGTCTCCATCCGTATGGCTGAGGAAGCGCACAAGCGCGACAACCACATCACCGGCGTCACGACAGGATTTACGGATATGGACCGCCGCATTGGCGGCCTTCAACGTTCAGACCTTGTTATCCTGGCCGGGCGTCCCTCAATGGGCAAAACCGCGCTGGCAACGAATATCGCCTTCAATGCGGCTTTGGCCTATTACAAAAGCGAGGGCAAGCAAGGCGCAGGCGTAGCCTTCTTCTCCTTGGAAATGTCAAGCGAACAATTGGCGACCCGTTTGCTGGGCGATTTCGCCAGCGTTCCGTCCGACAAAATCCGCCGTGGCGAAATCAAGACCGACGACTTCACGAAATTTGTCGAAGCCTCGCAAACGATGTCCCGCTGTCCCCTTTACATCGACGACACAGCGGGGCTTTCGGTAGCAGGCCTGCGCACCCGTGCGCGCCGCCTCAAACGCACCGTTCCCCATCTCGGCCTGATCGTCATCGACTACCTCCAACTCCTGCATGGGACGGGGGGAAAGAGCCAGGAAAACCGCGTTCAAGAAGTTTCTGAGATCACGCGAGGTCTAAAGGCCCTCGCAAAAGAACTCGATATCCCAGTATTGGCGCTCTCGCAGCTCTCCCGCGCCGTCGAAATGCGCGAAGACAAAACGCCGCAACTCGCCGACTTGCGTGAATCCGGATCAATCGAACAAGATGCCGACATGGTGATGTTCGTTTACCGCGAAGAATACTACCACGCGCGTAGCGAACCGTCCCGCCGTCCGGAAGAGGACGAATCCAAATTCAATGATCGCTATTCAAGATGGATGCAGCGCGGCGAGGAAGTAAACAACATCGCCGAAGTCATCGTCGCCAAACAACGCCACGGCCCGATCGGAACGGTCAAGCTTCACTTCGACGGCCAATTCACCAGATTCTCCAACCTCGAACGCCGCTTCGGAGACGCCCCGG
The DNA here is from genome assembly GCA_964559415.1 of uncultured Rhodospirillaceae bacterium. Classification (GTDB taxonomy): domain Bacteria; phylum Pseudomonadota; class Alphaproteobacteria; order UBA9219; family UBA9219; genus CAIXLI01. Next base: position 5,596 of record CAZLIG010000107.1, on the reverse strand, counting down.
AAGACTAAGCCCCGGATGCAACAGTCATCTATTACCCCGCCCCAAACCCTTTTGGTCTCGGCGAGTTCGGATACCATCCGGCTTGCGGCTGAGGCTTCGCCCTCCGAAAAAACCTTTGAGGAGGCTTGTTCGCAGCACCCGCTTTTGTCCTGGTCGTCGTGGAAATTCTCACCGTCGTCCTCGTCAGCTCGGCAGATGACGTTAGATGCTTCAAGTAAAGATAATTCTTTCTCCCAAACAATTCCTGAGTACGAACCTTGTTGGTGAACAAGAATTTCCGCTCCAACTCCTCTGCATACCGCAGCAAAGCAAGCGTGGCCCACTGAGCGCGAGAAATGTCCTCTGGCTTAATAAGGCGGAGCCTTTTCAAGATTTCACGATTCTCTTTGAGTGATATCCTCATAAGCCACCTTCCTCTCTGCCCGATGCGGCCCTATCACAGGGATGTGAAAAAATATATATGCATCCGCGACTTCAGATGCATTAAGCAACAAACTGTCCCCGCCCCTATCCGAACGGAGTGCATATTTCCCGAGATCGATTTTAAGAGCGAGCCGTTCAGCCGGACCAACCGCCACGAAACCACGGGATCGCATTTTATCTTTTCAGCTTCGACCTAAATGGTGTCTTCCTAAGACATACTCTCTCAGACAGAACCATAGTCATCCCCGCGTTTACTGCGCGGCGTTTCCATATACCCGGATTTTTTTGGTCGCCAAACACTGCCATCGAGACAGCGAAACCGCCCTCGAGCCATGCCCGAAGCCGATAAGCCTATTTCTTCTTCCGCGTAAATGCTTCGGCCAACTTGCGCATAGCCGAAGCCTGCCTCTCGCTCGATTTCGGCGGCGGAACAGCAGGTCCAGTCCGTCTTTCCGACCGTGGGCTCGAAACGATATCGTCAATCGCGCGGCGCGAAAGGTTCTCGGACCCGAAATCTTCAATCAACTTCGTATCCGCAGGCTTCCGCAAAAAATGATCGATGTGCCCCGCCGCAATCGCCTTAAGGTGCGGCTTGGTCATCGCCAACAAAAGCGCATGATCGCGAATGGTCCAAGTGATGAGAAGCTTAAGCGCATCGTGCCGATTATTGCCCGAAGCAATCAGTGCTTCTTTAATTTTAGCGTGCATCAGGCTTTCGGGCATCGCACGGGTCCTTTCCTGTTACGCCTTGGCGGCGATAGCCGACATCGACGCATCCGTTCTCTTCTCGCCATGAACATAGATCGGCTTCGCCTTTCCATCCACGACATCAGAGGTAATGAGAACCTTCTCAACATCCGCCGATCCCGGAAGCTCGTACATCGAGTCAAGCAACACGGACTCCATAATCGACCGCAGCCCGCGGGCGCCCGTCTTGCGCGCAATCGCCTTAAGCGCAATGGCCTTAAGCGCGCTGTTGTCGACTTCAAGCTTGATGTCTTCCATCTCGAACAATCGCTGGAACTGCTTCACAAGCGCGTTCTTCGGCGTCGTGAGAATGTCGATAAGCGCGCCTTCGTCAAGGTCCTCAAGCGTCGCAATCACTGGCAAACGCCCAATGAACTCAGGAATAAGCCCGAATTTCAGCAAATCTTCCGGCTCCGTCTCGCGCAGAATGTCGCCCGTCCGGCGTTCATCCTGCCCGCGCACATCAGCGCCGAACCCGATGGAACTGCCCCGTCCGCGCGCCGAAATGATCTTTTCGAGACCCGAGAAAGCACCGCCGCAAATAAACAGAATGTTGGTCGTATCGACCTGCAAAAATTCCTGCTGCGGATGCTTGCGCCCGCCCTGAGGAGGAACCGAAGCGATGGTGCCTTCCATAAGCTTGAGCAACGCCTGCTGCACGCCTTCGCCCGAAACGTCGCGCGTGATGGAAGGATTGTCCGACTTGCGGCTGATCTTGTCGATTTCGTCGATGTAGACGATGCCGCGCTGCGTCCGCTCGACGTTGTAGTCAGCCGCCTGAAGCAGCTTGAGAATGATGTTCTCAACGTCTTCGCCGACATAACCGGCTTCCGTAAGCGTCGTGGCATCCGCCATCGTAAACGGCACGTCGATAATCCGGGCAAGCGTCTGAGCCAGAAGCGTCTTGCCGCACCCGGTAGGTCCTACAAGCAAAATATTGGACTTCGCCAGTTCGACATCCGAGTTGCGCGCGCCGTGCGCCAAGCGCTTATAGTGGTTATGTACGGCAACCGACAACACGCGCTTGGCATGATCCTGCCCGATCACGTAGTCGTTGAGGATCGCCATAATGTCTTTCGGCGAAGGAACACCCTCGCGCGACTTGGCAAGCGTCGTCTTGCTCTCTTCGCGGATGATGTCCGTGCAAAGGTCAACGCATTCGTCGCAAATGAAAACGGTTGGCCCCGCAATCAGTTTGCGAACCTCATGCTGACTCTTCCCGCAAAAGGAACAGTAAAGCGTATTTTTGGAATCTGCGTTCGTAGGCTTTGTCATGAACTTCTCTTTGTCCTAGCGTCACAAGCGGGCATCATAGGAAACAATCGTTATCGCATTGTTAAGCTGCTTTTTTCTCGTTTTCCGTGTTGTCGGGACGGTGAACGACGACCTCGTCGATCAACCCGAAGGCCTTAGCCTCTTCTGCCGACATAAAGTTGTCGCGATCCACAGCCGCCGAAATCTTCTCGATCGGCTGATTGCAATGGCGAACGTAAATCTCGTTCAGCCGTTGACGCAGCTTGAGAATTTCGCGGGCCTGAATCTCGATATCCGCCGCCTGCCCCTGAGCGCCGCCCGAAGGCTGGTGAATCATAATGCGGCTATTGGGAAGCGCATATCTCTTGCCTGCAGCGCCTGCAGCAAGCAACAAAGACCCCATCGAGCATGCCTGTCCGATGCAAACGGTTGAAACCGGGCATTTAATATACTGCATCGTGTCATACATCGCGAGACCCGAGGAAACGACGCCCCCCGGCGAATTGATATATAAGGAAATTTCCTTGTTGGGATTTTCCGATTCAAGAAACAGCAACTGAGCGCAAACAAGGCTCGAAACGCTGTCATTGACCTCGCCCACCATGAAGATGATACGCTCTTTGAGCAAACGAGAATAAATGTCGAACGAACGCTCGCCGCGCGAGGTCTGCTCGATAACCATCGGAATGAGCATACTGTTAAGTGTATCAATGGGATGGCGGTCGCGGATCGACATTAACGGAAACTCCTGTTGAATTAGCGAGGTCAAACGAAAGTCTAGCGCATCGAACCCTTCAAGCGCAAGAGATGGTTAAAACCTAAGTCACCACGCTATTTGTTTTCCGCACCTGCAAAATTGACGCCAGTCAAGCAGCGAGAAGCGTGGCCGAAATTCGCATACGAACAAATGTTGCGTTTAAACAAGCTTCCTGTCAGCCAGTTCGTTTTTAAGATAGGCGTAGTAAATCGGTGCCGCCACAACTCCAGGCAAACCAAAGGCCGCATCCATAATAAGCATAGCCGTCAATACCTCCCAAGCATGGGCGCTAATGCGGGAACCAATAATTTTCGCATTCACAAAGTACTCAAGCTTGTGAATGAGGACCAAAAATACAAGGGCGCTCACGGCTGCGGCAGCCGAAACTCCCAAAGAAATCATGACAATAATCGTATTGGAAATGATGTTTCCGACAATGGGCAGCAACCCCACCACAAATGTCACAAGCACCATCGTTTTTATAAGCGGAAGCTTAAAACCGAGCGCCGGCATAACAACGGCAAGAAAAATGAACGTCAAAAACGTATTAAGCGCCGAAATCCTTATCTGCGAAAAAATCACGCGCCTGAACGCAAGGCAAAGGCAATTGGCCCGAGCCCGAAGCGCTTCGGTCAAAGGTGCCCTATTCGCCCCATCCCCAGCCTGCATAGCGGCCAAACCGCCAATGACCATGCCAAAGATAATGTGAATTAGCGTCATCCCCGCATCGCGCCCAAATGCACTCAGATAACGCGCATTATTGAGCAACCATTCATGAAGCCCGGACTGCCAGTCCTCAAGATTGTTGGGAAGAGCTTCCTGAATCCACCCCGGCAACGACTTGCGAGCCGATGCAACAACATCGGCCAGCTGCTTGATAAGCACAACGATGCTTTCCTGCCCGTCGCTGATAAAGGAGGCAAAAAACACGCCACCCCCTATAAACACCGAAACCACCACCAACGTGATAGTCACGAAAAGCATGATTTTCGCAATCTTGTTGCTCGGAAGCACGCCATTGCGGCAAAGGCTTTTCGCCCCAAACACAATGATATTGTAAACGAGAAGCCCCGAGATAAGCGCCGAAAGCAACCCAAGAGGAAGAACGGCCAAAAGGGCCAAAACTGCAAGAATCTGCGACGCAATCGAGATATTCTCTGAGGCAAACTTGTGCATGAAGGGGTCCCTGCCGGATAAACGTTAACCTACTAAGGCTTGTAGAGACCGATGTCAAACGTGGTTTTAGGCGCGCCCCCGCCTCGTTCTCCTGCGCCAAGCCCCAAGGCCGACAACCGCAGTCATAAACAACGGCCCCGCCGCAGGCAAGGGAACCTGAGCTGTCACATACGTCCCGCCGAGCGTCTCTGTCGGAGCCACTGCAAACTGATACTGAACGAAATAGCCCGCCATTTCCTCCGAAACAACGCCGGACACGGACAGCTCAAGAACAGCGGAAGACATCTCGCCAAAATTTAAGGCCGTATCCAAAAATCCGCCGGAATACACAAGAACCCCGTTATTCCGAAGCGAGACGTCAAGAGTGTCATAGCCCGCCCCAGTAATCTGCTCATCCGTAAAACTAAAGAGCAACGACTTGCCGGTCCCAAGACCTGTGAACGTGAAGCCCACGAAGAACGTAAAGCTTTCTTCCCCACCCCAAATGTTCGTCAGGCCCATGCCTCCGTCACCAACAATTGTGAAATCGCCTGTCGCAGTCCCCAGCGTCGAGGCGGTCTGAAGCGTTTCGGCATCAAGCGTAAGGTTTGCGCTTGAGAAAGCGAACGGATGATACGAGAGCTGCGACCAGTTCGACAGCCCAGCAACCGCAAGCGCACCTGTTTCCACCGATCTGTCCGAATTGACCGAGGCTGACGCAAGAACCATATTACTTTTTAGATCATCTGAGACGCTTACACTGAAAGCTTGGGTTGCGGCTCCCGCCCCAACAGCGGAAGCGTTGGTTTCAATCTTATTGCCCACTCCGCTACCAAGCCCAACTGCCATTGCATAGGAATTACCGCGTCCGGCAATTCCGCCTCCATGAACGCCGCCCTCCGATGCTGCCCGCACAAGCAGTGCCGCTCCGGGAGTTGCACCCGTCACTTCAGCATAAGCCTGTGCAGTACCGCCCAAACCGGGAGTAGCCGTCCAGTCCCCGTTACTTCCTCCATTGCCCCCCACAGCTCTTGCTAAAACATCGGCCTGAAGCGCCGTCGTTGTCGTAATGATGGCCGCTGATGCATCTCCTCCCTTACCGGCAGTCTCATAGAAGGTCGCACCGCCATTTCCGCCTGTCGCCTCGACATTAAGACGGAAACTCGCCGCGTCAACAATAGGGAGCGAGTAGGAGGAAATCGCATTGCCGCCATCTCCGCCCACGCCGACTACAACCCCGAAGCCACCACCTTGGCCGTT
>CAZLIG010000106.1:7559-8093 GCA_964559415.1 uncultured Rhodospirillaceae bacterium | reverse complement strand
CGCTCCAAAGCCACGATTTCTCGATACGGGCGCTATATTCGCTGACCTCGACCGTGTCGGCACTTAAGGCACCGGCCAACGCCTCGGCTGCGACCATGCCGGATTTCATGGCAGTGTGCGTTCCCTTGATCTTGGGAACATTCATAAAGCCAGCACAGTCGCCCACCAAGAGGCCTCCGGGGAACGTGAGGCGCGGAATCGATTGGAAACCACCTTCGCAGAGAGCGCGTGCACCGTAGGAGATGCGCTTGCCACCTTCGAGTATCTTGCGGACGCGTGGATGCTGCTTGAAGCGCTGGAATTCCTCGAACGGCGAGAGATAGGTGTTTCGGTAGTCGAGGCCCGTAATGAGACCGATTGCCACCAGATTATTCTCCCAGTGGTAAATGAACGAACCGCAGTAGGTCATTAAATCGACCGGCCAACCGGCGGTATGTTCAAGATGGCCCTGCTTATGGTTTTCGGGTTTGACTTCCCAGATTTCCTTGACGCCGATGCCGTAGACTTGCGGATCGCAGTTGGCGTTGAGGTTGA
>CAZLIG010000106.1:0-7549 GCA_964559415.1 uncultured Rhodospirillaceae bacterium | reverse complement strand
AACTTCTCCATGATCTTTTTAGTCAGAGAGCCACGGCAGCCTTCGGCGAATACCGTTTGCTTCGCGCGGAGTTCGACACCGCGCGTAAAGCGCCCGGTTGGTTTGCCGTCTTTGCCGATGCCGACATCGCCTGTCGCAACCCCCGCGACAGCCCCCTTCTCGTCGTAAAGAACTTCGGCTCCCGCAAAACCGGGATAAATTTCGACACCCAAGGCTTCGGCCTGTTGCGCAAGCCATTTTCCGAAGCGGCCAAGGCTGATGATGTAGTTGCCGTGGTTGTTCATTGTCGGAGGCGTGGGCAATGGGAAAGCCAGCGACTTCGTGAGAAAAGTGAAGCGGTCGTGGACAATCGGCACGTTCAGGGGCGCACCGAGGTCTTTCCAGTTCGGAAGCAACTCGTTAAGCGCGCGAGGCTCAAAGGCGCAGCCTGAGAGAAGGTGAGCACCTACTTCGGACCCTTTCTCGATCACGCAGACCGAGATTTCCTTCTTCTGCTCCTGAGCAAGTTGTTTAAGCCTAATGGCGCACGACAAGCCTGCGGGGCCTGCGCCTACAATCAGCACATCGTAGGACATGACTTCACGGGGCGTTTGGTCGGAAGACGACATGAGAACCACCTTTTTCTTATAACTCACGGAAACACTAGCGGCAGAATGCCGCTCTTTCAAATGTGTTTGAACTTACAGGCAAAAGGGTAACGAAAGGTTACTGCTCAGTGCACCTATCCGACGCAGCATCCATGCCGGATTTCGTCTGCAAGTTTTCTGCTTTCACAAGGTCGTCGAAAAGCTTTCCGTCCAGATGGTCGCATTCGTGCTGAATAATGCGGGCATGATAGCCTGTGGCTTCAAACGTCAATGAATTGCCCTCAACGTCGTACCCCGTGCATCGGATAGCCCTGTATCGGGGAATCAGGCCTCTTACATCAGGAACGCTTAAGCAGCCTTCCCAGTCTTCTTCGATGGTTGGATCGGAGACCTCATAAACCGGATTAACAATTGGCTGGATTGGAATTGGCTGGCGTTCGGGCCTATTGCCATTGTCTTCAAAGCCCACAACAATAACACGCAAGTTAACGCCAATCTGCGGTGCGGCGATGCCGACGCCATCGGCAGCTTTCATGGTATCGCGGAGGTCTTCGACCAACTGGCGAAGTTTGGGAGTGCCGAAGGCTTCCACGGGCGTCGAGTGCCGCCGAAGCACAGGGTCGCCTTTTATGGTAATCGGCTTTACGGACATCGGTTAGCTGCCGGAAGGACGCGGCCCCATATTCATGCCTGGGCTTGTCTTGGCGGCACGCTTGTTCTGAAGACCTCTTGAATCCCGACCTGCTGTTCGAGGCTGTCGACTGAGGTTTAGTTCCTCGGCCGCTTTTTGCCCAAAAGCGATAAGCTTGTTGATGATCGCAAAAGATCTTGTCCTATCAAAGACAACCGACAAGTTGGCTGACGCGCGCATCGGCAAGTCCATGAAGAACTCGGCAACTGCCTCGACAACGGCACCCACGTCGAGGTGACGCCAGTCCTCCATGACCTTTTTTAGCGTCTCGGGAGATAGACGTTTAACTTTGCTTACGCCTGCCCCTGCCCCGGCTTTGCCCCGTCCGAAGCTGTCGGAGTCGCCTTCGCCTTCGTCTTTTTTCTTCTTTTTCGCTTCGGCTTCTTCGGCTTCGGTGTCTGTCGGATCGCTCATACTTTCGGTCCTTTTTTATGATTCAATAAATTTGCCGTTTTTCAGAAGAAGAAAGCTTGTGTCATAGCCCTCAACGGGCTTTCTGTTTTCCATTCTGATAATAAGGATCTTATTAATTTTCATCAAGAAATTGTGCATTTCGGCGGTTGCTTCCCAGTTCACCAAATAGGTGTCGCCGGTGTCATAGATTATTTCGAGTCTCTTTTTGTCAACGTGATACCCGACCCAAAGAGGTGTGGCCTCAAAAGGTTCGTCGTGGACAAGACAAACCTTTCCACGGGCATTAACGACAAGACCTATGTTCACAGAACGACTAGCTCCCACCAAGGTAACTGGGGCAAAAACGGTGACATTTTCGTCCCAAGATAGTTAAAGTCTGGTGAATCCGCCATCACCGCCTTAAAACGCATCCAAGCATTTTTAAATCATCAACCTGCTTTTCGCCTCGCTTTTAACGCAGCGGTTAGCGTTCCATCGTCTAGATAATCCAATTCGCCCCCGACTGGCAACCCATGCGCTAGCCTTGACACAGTTGCGCACGTTGGTGCCACGCGTTCGGCCACATAATGCGCGGTTGCCTGACCTTCGACGGTCGCATTAAGCGCCAGAATTACTTCCTTGATTTCGTTATCTTTAATGCGATTTACTAATGTTTCAATCTTCAAATCATCAGGGCGTATGCCTTCCAGCGCGGATAGAGTTCCTCCGAGCACATGATATAGCCCCCGGTAGGCGTTGCTGCGTTCCAAAGCCCAAAGATCCGCAACATCTTCAACCACGCATATCTGCGAATGCTCTCTTCCCGGATCACGGCATATTTCGCAAGGGTCTGTCCCGCCCAAATTCCCACAGAGCGCGCATTCCTTGACGTCCTTCGATGCCCGCGTCATCGCCTCTATTAACGGCAGGAAAACGGCCTCACGCCGCTTCAACAAATGAAGTACGACACGCCTTGCCGACCGGGGGCCAAGCCCAGGTAGTTTCGCAAGTTGCTTCATAAGTTGTTCGAGTGGCGACATTCCTTAAAAGGGCAACTTAACGCCCGGGGGCAGCTTCAGGCCGCCCATCATTTTTTCCGTTTCTTCCGCGATCTGTTTCTCGGCCTTCGCTTTTGCGTCGTTGACGGCAGCGACAATCAGATCTTCGAGCATCTCTTTGTCGTCAGGCGAAATAATTTTCGGATCGATCACTATCTTGCGCATCTCGGTCTTCCCGGTCATCGTTACGGTAACCATTCCCCCACCCGATTGTCCCGTGACTTCCACGTCGCTTAAGCGGCTTTGCATGTCGGCCATTTTCGCCTGCATGTCCTGCACTTGTTTCATCATTTGGCCGATATTCATTTTCTGTCCTCCAAAATTCATCCTATTCTACTTGAAAAGCCTCGCATCCCGCAACCGCTCAACGTCAATCCTCAAGGTATTCGGCAGCACCCGTTTCCATCTCCGATTCATGAGGGCCACTTTCCACAGCTTGTTGAGCATCGTCAGCAAATTTTTGCTTCAAGGAGACAACTTTTGCGTCCGGGAAGGCGTTAAAAACCGCCTGCATCAGGGGATGGGATCGAGCGTGCTCCATCCGAATCGCTTCGGCTTCGCGATCTTGTTCCAGCAATGTCCTGTCGCCACCTTCCGACGAAAGGGAAACCATCCAGCGCTGGTTCGTCCATTCGGTGAGACACTGGCCTATTCTGCCCGCAAAATTCGGAGGCGCTTCGGAACCGACACGGAGTTCGAGGAGACCAGGCTGACAACGGACGAGGTGTGTCTGTCCATATAGCTGAGCGTAAAGCCCTGCTTCGCGCTTTTCGGAGAATAAGGCAACGATCTGCCGATAGTTCAAAGCCTCCGGCTGAGCGAGGGCTTGGGGAGCCGGTACACTAACGGTCCCTCCTGCTCCTCCGAGCGCCAGCTTGGCTTTCGGTCCGCCTCCTCCACCGCTCTGAGGGGTCGAAGAGCCTTGCAGTCCGCCAGACGAGGCAAGATCGCGAAGCTGCTTCACGAGGTCTGCCGGAGGCGGCAGGTCACACGCATAGGCAACCCGAATGAGCACCATTTCTGCCGCTTGGACAGGGTTCGGAGCTGTCTGGACCTCGCCTAGACCTTTTAGAAGAATCTGCCAAGCTCTGGCCAACGCGGGAATTTTGATGTCGGAGACTTCGGTCAGAAATTGGCGGTCGTATTCGGGTAGACATGGGTCAGTCGCAAAATCCGGAATGACTTGGCCTCTCGTCAACATATGCACCAAATCGCACATATCGTGCAAAACCTGAATGGGGTCAGACCCTGACAACTGCATCAACGAGAAAGCTTCGAGCGCCGGCTTCATTTCACCGCGCATCACGTGTCGGCAAAGTGCAATGCTCTGGCCCCTATCGGCGAGGCCTAACATATCCTTTACGTCCGCAGCCGTCACTTTATCGCCGCCTCGGGCTATTGCTTGGTCAAGAAGGCTCAGTCCATCGCGCACGGAACCATCTGCGGCTAGCGCGATCATCCTGATGCCTTCTTCCTCCGCTTCCACCTTTTCGAGGTCGGCAATCTTCATGAAGTGCTTCGTCAGCGTTTCGCTGTCGATACGGCGCAAATCGAAGCGCTGGCATCGCGAGAGAACAGTGACAGGGACTTTGCGAATTTCGGTCGTCGCGAAGACGAATTTTGCGTGCGGAGGAGGTTCCTCAAGCGTCTTGAGGAGCGCATTAAACGCGCTCTTCGACAACATATGAACTTCGTCGAGAATGTAGACCTTGTAACGGCCTGCCGCAGGGCCATAACGGACACCATCGATGATGTCCCGGATTTCCTCCACATGGGTATGGGAGGCGGCATCCATTTCAAGTACGTCCACATTGCGGTCTTCCAGGATCGAGCGGCAAGAATCGCAAACGCCGCACGGGTGAATGGTCGGGCCGCCTTTCCCCTCTGCGCCTGTACAGTTGAGGGCGCGCGCGATAATTCGGGCTGTCGTCGTTTTGCCGATGCCGCGAACGCCTGTAAGCATCCACGCATGAGGAAGGCGACCGGCTTCGATGGCGTTAGAGAGCGTTTTGACCATCGCCTCCTGCCCAATCAGTTCTTCGAACGTGGCAGGGCGATATTTTCGCGCCAATACGCGGTAGGCAGGAGCGTTTTCTTCACCAAGAAGATCAGACATATTCCGCCTCATTTCGTCCGCAATTCACGACGACCGGTTCGTAGTTCAACGCTTTTATGAATTTCAGAAAATCCGCCGAGCACAAAGTTGTGGATGCGGTATTTTGGAGCGGGTGGCAGTTCATTTTATCGCACTTGAGTAGTTCTTCGTCCAAAACCACCTTGACCTTTTTCGTAGCGTCGTTCATCAGCGCAAAAGGGGTCACAGAGCCCGGAGTCATTTCCAAAACGTCTGCGAGAATATCCGGCTTAGCAAATGATAATCTGGGGGTTCCTATGCGCCGGGCGATGCCTTTGAGGTCAGCGCGCTTGTCGGCGGGCATCACAACCAACCACAACTGGCCTTTTTCATCTTTAAGAAAGAGGTTTTTACACGTCCTGCCAGGGATCTTACCGAGCCATTCGCGACCATCCGCCTCCGAAAAAATCGGCGGATGACGTGTCGTTTCGTGCTCGATGCCAAGCTGGTCCAAAAATGAATATAGTTGTTCGACCGTACAAGGCATTAAAGAAGAAACCTATCGAAATGGGGTGGGAGGCTGGACACGACCCGAATCGAAAATGTTACGGCTGCTGCCTTTCGGCCCTGACCGGGTTGGCACCAGACTCGCCCACGCCAACCTCCCACCGCTGTTATATCAAAAATACTGGAAAAACAGAGTCAAAAATGAAGGGGGAGGCCTGGACTCCGGGGTCCGGGTTCTCGTTAATGGGGGAACACTCCTTTACGAGGTCTTCTGGGTTTTGAGGATTTCTGTCAGAACCGCTGGAATAGCCTCTATGAGGTCTTCGGCTATCAGCCCCGGCCCGCGATGTGGAGCGCTGCGAAAAGCGTTTCCGGATTTTCGGCAAAATTTGTCAGGCCATCCGCGTCGATCACCGTGGGGCGGTTTGCGGCGAGAGCGGCAAGGATCTCGGCTTTTTGAGCGTCTCCCAGCCCTAATCCCGGGCCTATGAGAATCGCGGGTTTTCTTTCATTGTCGAGTAGCTGCTGCCAGTTCTCAAGCGTGTCGCAGGGACGGACAATCACGCTTTCCAAGGCTGTGGAATAGACGGACCACGCACTAGAAGGCGCGGCCAGTGTCACCAGTCCGGCTCCCATGCGCTGGGCAGCTCGGGCCGCAAGACGCGAAGCGCCAGTCATCACAGCACCACCCCGAACAAGGGCCGTTCCACGGCTGTATTTGTGGCTGTCGGCTTTGGGAAAGGGGAAAATGCCTTTCCATAGCTCGGGAGTGTTTTCTTGAGAAGGGATCACTTCTTCTCTTCAGGCTTAGGTTCGGTTTCCTCGCCTTTTGGAGCGTCAGCCTTGGCTTCGGGTTTCCCGTCGAGTAAAGCTTTAATTTCCTCGTTAAAGGCTTTTTCGATCAAAGGCTCCTGCGCAGCCCCATCTCGAACGCTTTTCACTTTACCATCTTTGCCGATCACGAACAGTTTAGGCACTGAATCGAAGGGAGAGAGATCGTTTTTAGTCACCGCAGACTCCATGGCGATGGGCATAGTAAACACTTTTACCGCCTGTTTGACATGGGTCAGCATACTCCCGTTATCGACGCTCACCGCGACGATTTCGAGCCCTTGGCTGTGGTAGGTGCGCCAAAGGGCTTCCAGTACGGGCAGTTCTTCCCGGCACGGAGGGCACCATGTTGCCCAGTAGCTGATGATCACGACTTTTCCCTTTTGCTCCAAAAGGTCGAACTTCTTTCCGTCGCGGGTTGTTAGGATAAACGCTGGAGCATTCTCACCTACGGCTGCCGCAGCCTGCACCTCATCGGCTGAAAACAGGGCACAAACCGCCAAAATGACCATCAGGATCAAAGGAGTCGGGCGCATTATCGGTCTCCAGCCATCGGTTGGGGTCTCTTAAAGTTTAGGCAATCTGCGATAAAAATGCGCGTACCGCAAGATCGATCCGCCTGTCGCTATGTATCTTGTCCTTCAGCCTCGCCCCGTAATAATGTGTCTCGTTCCAAAATAACGGAGTAGTTATGTATCGCGAAGAAACACTGAAGGCTCCGCAGATCAAGGCGGCCCGAGCGTTAATCGATTGGTCACAGGAAGATTTGGCTAACGCTTCTGGGATTTCAGTTGGAACTGTACGCAAGCTTGAGCTTGGCAACATTTCTCCACGTGGAAAGACTAATCAATATATTCGCCAAGCTTTTGAGGCGGAAGGGTTGGAGTTCCTTGAACCCGTAGGCGTTCGCCAGCGCCCCGAAGAGGTCATGATCTTTCGTGGCAAAGAAGGGCTGATGGATTTTTATGATGACGTTTACTTAACCGCCAAGAAAAAAGGCGGCGAGATTGTTATCGCCTGCCCCAATCCGAACGCGTTCTATGCTGATCCAAAATCAGTCTACAAAGACCTACTTCAGGAGTACCGGGACCGGCATATTGTACGCATGGCCAGCCTTAAGGATAAGATCACGATCAAGTGTCTTTACACCGAGGATGCCGGACCGCTCCAGACATCCTCCTATGCCGAGTACCGGTGGCTTTCTAAACACTATGTGAATTCGGTGCCCTTTTATGTTTACGACGACAAATACGCCGTCTGTATCGCGGATGCTAACTCCCATTCCAAAATTGTGGTTTTGCGCTCGCGTTCCGTTGCCGATGCCTTTAGGCTGCAGTTTTATTCGATGTGGGATGACCTGCTCCCCATCTTCGGGGCGATTTGAATTAGAGTCTTTGGGTTAAAATAG
>CAZLIG010000105.1:0-8149 GCA_964559415.1 uncultured Rhodospirillaceae bacterium | reverse complement strand
ACCTTATAGCACTTATCCAAGATGCTTTGAGTAAAATAATTTGGTTTAGAAAAAGATCCAACATAATTAACCGTGAAGTTGCCGTTCGGTGTCCAACCCAAGGTCAAATTTCCCCCTGCATATACTTTTATCAATGAATTTCGGTCATTTACAAAATGTGTACTTACAATATTCACGTTGCCGCCCACATAAATGTCATCATGAAAACTCGATCCTCCGCCCAGATCGGCATTGCCCTGCACATATAACTTGCCGTGAATCGTGCCGCCCCCGCTTGAGGCGATAACATTTCCGCCTACATATACATCTCCATATAACTGAACCCCACCTGCCAAGGTAAGGTCTCCTTTAATATAGATTTTACTGGTCAGCGGGTCAGTACCTGTAGGGATAATCCCAATGACAGCTCCTCCGTTTGCCAGATATGCGTCGCCGCTGGTGTAAAGGTTGGTGACGTAAATCTTGGCACCACCATTAATATCGCTGCTGCTTAAATCCCCATTTATGGTTATGGTGGCATCACCTCCCGTTACCTGATTGCCGGCTGGAGTCGGCCAAGGTCCTTAACGAGCTCGACACGGAAGGCTACGGCATTGGGGGACTTGCCATCGGCGAAGGGCAAGAAAAGATGTTTGCGACACTCGATGTCACTGTCCCTGCTCTCAAGCCCGAGAAGCCGCGTTACCTTATGGGCGTTGGGCGTCCTGACGACATTGTGGGGGCGGTGTTACGCGGGGTCGATATGTTTGACTGCGTGATGCCGACGCGCTCGGGAAGGACGGGGCAGGCTTTTACTCATCGTGGGACTGTTAATATGCGTAATGCACGGCATATCGACGATCAGCGTCCGCTTGATGAACGCTGCGGGTGCATTGCGTGCACGAGGTACTCGCGCGCGTATCTGCATCACTTGTTCCGTACCGAAGAAATGTTGGGGCCGATCCTTCTCACGACGCACAATATCAGGTATTATCAGGACCTCATGCGCGGGCTGCGCGACGCCATTCAGGGCAAAACTCTGGATGATTTCGCCGCCGCATTTCATGAAAATCAGGCACGGGGCGATATCGAACCTCTTCCATGAGACAGTTTCTCCTTCTCACACTCGCATTTCTTCTTACGGCATCGACGGCTTCCGCTGCGGAAGAAGGAGATGGCGCGCCGAGGCTGCCTATCCCCCGCTTTGCCTCCTTGCGAAGCAATGAAGTCAATATGAGAACCGGGCCGGGGATGCGGTATCCTATCGAATGGGTTTATACGCGGAAAGGGCTGCCTGTGGAGATTACCGCCGAGTATGATATTTGGCGGCGCGTGCGCGATCCGGAAGGAACCGAGGGATGGATTAGCCGGGTGGAGCTAACAGGCAAACGCATGGCGGTTGTCACGGGGAGCGCGCAGGATTTGCGCGACGGGCGGGGCGAGGATTCCGGCGTTGTCGCGCATTTGGAGCCGGGGGCGCTGGGGCAACTTCTTTCGTGCGAGCGGGATTGGTGCAAGATTAAATTTGAAGGCGCAAAAGGCTATTTGCGGAAGTCTGCTTTTTGGGGGGCTTATCCCGAGGAGAAGTTTGATTAGGTCTTCCTTACCTCGCTGAGACTGCTTTCCGGAAAATTTGAGTCTTATGCCGCGCGGACGCGCGGCGCTGGTTCCCGGCTTTCGCCGGGATGACGATGGTGTATGAGTTTTGGTCCCCTCCCGCTTGGTGGGAGGGGCGAGATTGGTATTTAATTTTCTTCCGGCTGGGGCGGGGTGTATTTGCCGCAGAGGGAGCCGCCGTTCGGGAGGGCCATGCGGCCTGAGCATTGCGTGGGTTCCCATCCGCGATGGCGCATACATTCCGTTACAACGAGGCTTGGCTGCTGGCGGCAGTCGCCTTCTTCATCGGGCGTGATCGTTACGCCGGTTTGCGCGAGGCGTTGTTGGTCGCGCTGGAATTTAATGGCTTCGTCGCGCGTTGCATTTGCCGGATAAATTCCGCAGTGACACTGGCTTAAATCAAATTCCAGCTTCGCCTGTAATTGCGTTGCTTCCATCAAAATGTTGGGTTCGCTGATGGGGCGCCAAAACTGGACTTCCGAGGGGTCGATTGACTTGCTTGATGAGCAAGCAGCTACAAGCGCGGCACCTGCGAGAGAAAGGGTAACCAACCTGCAACGCATGAAATACTCCTTGGCTGAAAAGACGCGCCATATTCGGCGATTTTGGAAGCTAAATCAATAGACGTTAACAAACTTACAAGAGGCCCAGGTTCTTAAGGCTTGCGACCCCATTCCGGCCTATGATGACATGGTCGTGCACTGCTATGCCTACCGGGCGGCAAGCCTCTACCACAGCCTTTGTCATCTCAACATCCTGCTTGCTAGGGGTGGGGTCTCCGCTTGGGTGGTTGTGCGCTAAGATGAGCGCTCCCGCCCCGATCTCGAGTGCTCTTTTAACAACTTCGCGGGGGTACACGGGGGTGTGATCCAGCGTGCCGCGCTGCTGAATTTCATCGGATAACAGGCGGTTGCGGCGGTCGAGGAAGATGAGCCGAAACTGCTCAACCGTCTCGTGGGCCATGGCCATACGGCAGTAGTCCAGCACTTTTTGCCAGCTACTCAGGATGGTTCCGCCGATAATTTCATTTCTGTTTGCTCGTAACGCTATGGCGCCGGTAATGGCTATTGTCGTTGCGGCGCTTTCGCTCAGGCCGTACTCGATCAGCCGGTCTATGGGCGTGTTAACCAAGGTCCATAAATCACGGAACTCGGTTAGCAGGCCCTTGGCCAGAGGCTTAACATCGCGACGCGGGATAGCCGCGAATAAGAGGAGTTCGAGAAGTTCATAGTCCTGGAGGGCGGTCGGTCCGCTTTGCCTCATGCGCTCGCGAAGCCTTTGCCGGTGGCCGTGGTAATGCGGCTTTTCGGGCGAAGGGTCGTCGGGTTCGGTCATGGTCGACTTTCACAAATGGCGGAGGCTAGATACGACTTTGCCGCCCACACCTTTTTAGTGCGCAGGCGGCAAAAATCAAGAAAGTGCGCTTTTACGCCGCCAATTCGCTCAGGCGCTCGTCCGCTAGAAGCAGTGTTGCAATGTCGACGCCTCCATTTGCGGCACGGGACCGCGCGATGATGGCATCGTAGTGCTTGAGCTTGTCGGCGTTTTGCTTGCTCCAGTTTTCGATCTTCTCGGTTGCGCTCTTTGCTTTGCGTGAAGCCAGGTGCGCCGTGAGCCTGCGGTGGTGGGCGGACAGTTTTTCGCTCACCATGCCGATGACTTCGCGTTGCTTGAGGTTCTGCGCCTTTTGGAACGCTGTCTGCGTCAGCCAGCCGATTTCCAAACGCGCGCCGAGGCCGAAGAACAGGTCTGCCAAGTCACTGATGGAGGTTTTATCCGTTTGCGCGAGTCCCACGATATCCAGCGCACCAGCGAGGCTTTGGACGTTATTGATTCTCGCGGCCAGCTCTTCCGGGGCTTCCTTGAACGTCTCTTCGGTCCCGAGGGCCGCGCCTTTGGCGTTCTTGCCGAGCCAAGCGTTCAGCTTTTCGATGTTCTTCACGTAGCCCTTGATGCTCGAGTCCAGATGAGTCAACGCATCGCGGTTGCTCATCAAGCGGCCCATGGCCTTTGCCAATGCCGCGCGAACGGCAACGTGCATCGCAATCTGTTCGGAGGCCGGTATCTTGTTATCGAGCGCTTCGATCTCGGACCATATTTGCGTAAGGCCAAGGGAGTCGCGTGCGAGAAGATAAGCGCGGACGACCGACTCGACATCATCGCGTTCGGCCATCGGGAGGATCACTCCGACGCCCGCGCGGTTGATAATGTCGTTGGTCACAACCGTCGCGGCGATTTCACGGCGCAACTGGTGGCGAGCGATGTCCTTGCCATAGGAACGGCGCAACGCTTCGGGGAAGTAGCTCTCAACGTCCTTTTCCAGCGCGGGATCGTCCGGGAGCTTTGACTCAAGAATCTTTTGGTAGAGCCACAGCTTTGCATAAGCGAAGACGCACGCGAGTTCGGGGCGCGTCAGTCCTTTGCCGCGCTCTTTGCGCTCTTCGATTTCCGCTTCGTCGGGCAAGAACTCGACCGCGCGATTCAAAAGGCCTTCGTGTTCCATCACCTGCATGGAGCGGATATGCACCGGGAACAAATCCGCCGCTTGCACCTCGGCCATCGTGAGGGCTTGCGTCTGCAGATAGTTGTCGCGGAGAACCATCAAGCCGACTTCGTCGGTCATGCTGGCGAGGAGCTTGTCGCGCGCCGGGAATGTCAGAGATTTCCTGTCAATGGCGGGGCGCATCAGGACCTTGATGTTCACTTCGTGATCTGACGTGTCCACGCCCGCCGAGTTGTCGATGGCGTCGGTGTTGAGGCGTCCGCCCTTTGCCGAGTACTCAATGCGGCCACGCTGGGTCAGGCCGAGGTTTGCGCCTTCGCCGACGACTTTCGCGCGCAGATCGGTTGCGTCAACCCGCAGGGCCTCGTTGGCGCGGTCGCCGACTTCGGCATTCGCTTCCTTCGACGATTTCACGTAGGTGCCGATGCCTCCGAAGTACAGGAGTTCGACATCCGCTTTCAGCATCGCGTGCATCAAGTCGGAAGGCGAAAGCGTGTCGGCTGCGATGTCGTAGGCCTTCTTCATCTCCGTTGAGATTTTGATCGTTTTTTCGCTGCGGGAGAATACGCCGCCGCCTTTTGAAATCAGTTGGCGGTTATAGTCGTTCCAACTGCTGCGCGGCAGCTCGAACAGGCGTTTCCGTTCGGCGAAGCTCTTCGCGGCATCTGGCGCGGGGTCGCAGAAGATGTGGCGGTGGTCGAACGCGCCGAGCAGAAGCGTCTTTTTGGACAGAAGCATACCGTTGCCAAAGACGTCGCCGGACATATCTCCGACGCCGATGCACGTGAACAGCTCAGCCTGGATGTCCTTGCCCATCTCGCGGAAGTGGCGCTTGACCGCTTCCCAGGCGCCACGCGCCGTGATGCCCATGCCTTTGTGGTCGTAGCCAGCGGAACCGCCGGAGGCGAAGGCATCATCGAGCCAGAACCCGTACTCGCGGGAGATTCCGTTAGCGATATCGGAGAAGCTCGCGGTGCCTTTGTCGGCGGCAACGACCAAATACGGATCGTCGGCATCGTGGCGAACAACGCTTGAGGGCGGGATAATTTTGCCGTCCCTCATGTTGTCGGTGATGTCGAGCAAACCGTGCATCATCGTTTTGTAGCAGGCGATGCCTTCGGCTTGCATTTTGTCGTGTTCCGCAGGCGGGCGTTTGACGATAAAGCCGCCCTTTGAGCCGACGGGAACGATGACGGTGTTTTTCACCATCTGCGCCTTCATCAGGCCCAAAATCTCGTTGCGGAAGTCGTCGCGCCTGTCGGACCAGCGAATGCCGCCGCGAGCGACCTTGCCGCCGCGCAGGTGGACCGCCTCGACTCGCGGGCTGTAGACGAAGATTTCGAACAACGGCTTCGGAAGCGGCATGAAGTCCACCACATGGCTGTCGAACTTAATCGACAGATATGCTTTGGGTTTTCCTTCCGCATCCTTTTGGAAGAAGTTCGTGCGCAGCGAGGCTTGAACGAGGTTCAGATAGCGCCGGAGGATTCGGTCTTCTTCCAACGCGTTGACGTTGGAGAGCGCCTCGATGATCTCGGAGCCGAGAGCGTTTAACTTCGCATCGCGTTCGCCCTTCTTCAAAGCCGGGTCGTGGCGAACGATAAACTGGGCGCA
Source organism: uncultured Rhodospirillaceae bacterium (assembly GCA_964559415.1). Lineage (GTDB taxonomy): Bacteria > Pseudomonadota > Alphaproteobacteria > UBA9219 > UBA9219 > CAIXLI01. The sequence continues at coordinate 2,436 of CAZLIG010000105.1, read as the reverse complement.
AATCTGCCGCGCCAAACGCGGATGGGCCAGGAGAGCCGAGGCCATCATTTCGTGGCTGTAGGGAATGCGCAATTGGCGGAGATACCGCGCGAAGCAGCGTAACAGCACCACAGAACGCCATTCGAGGCCGACACGAAGCGCGAGGCTGTTGAAGGCGTCGTTTTCTACTTCGCCGCTCCAGACTCTTGTTAATAGTTCCTCGAACACGGGTTTGGCGTTCTCAAATTCCACTTCGGACGGGAGCGCAGGGGTTCCCACAAATTCGTGGATGAAAACCGGCGGGGTGTCTTTCAGACGCGTCTCGTAGGGGCCGCTCATGTAATCGATCTTGAGGCCCATGTTTTCGATCATGGGCAGGCTTTCGGACAACAACAGCGGGCGTTCGGGCTGCATCACCTTGAGGCAAAGGCGGCCATCTTCCTTTTTCTGCAGATCGACCATAAGACGCGGATTTTTGCGTATGCGGTCGAGATTGCGGACGTCCTGAATCGCTTCAGCCGGTTCGATGGCTTCTTGATAGGATTTTGGGAATGCATCGCCGTAGCGATCGAGGAGAGCCAAGGCGGCAGCTTCGCCGTACGACTCGACAAGGCGGTCGCGCAGGCGGCTGGTCCAGGTGCGGCACATTTCGCGCACTTCGCTTTCAAGCTTTACCAGATCGGGGTATGGCGACTCCGGCGTAAGGCGGATGGTGCCGAACGCACGCGAGAGCAGGCTGTCATCGATCCTTGCCTGCCACGATGCCGCCGTGCCTTTAAATGATTCCTCAAGATATTTTTGGATGCGCTTGCGCAAGTTGGAGTCGTATCGGTCGCGCGGGACGTAGATCAGGTATGTCACATAGCGATCGAACGTATCGCGCCGCAGGAACAAGGCGACGCGCGCGCGCTCCTGCAACTGAAGGATGCCGAGTACGTTTCCATAAAGCTCTTCTTCCGAAATCTGGAAGAGTTCGTCATGCGGATAGGTGCACAGGATGTGCATCAGATTGCGGCCATTGTGGCTCTTGGCAGGGAAGTCGAGTCTTTTGGCGACGTTTTCGATCTTCTTGCGGAGAAGCGGAACCTCGCGGGGGTTCTGGCCATATGTCCTCGACGTAAAGAGGCCAACGAAAAGGCGTTCGAACACCACAGCGCCTTTATCGTTGAAGCGGCGAATAAAGATCGCGTCCATGGGGACAACGCGGTGCACGCGCGAGACTGCGTGCGTCTTCATTACAGACAGCACTTCGTTCTGGCGGTGATATTTGGTCAATGCAGGCGTGTGACGCTTTTCGATGTCGCGGAGGCCGCCGAACATACGAGCATTCTCATCGCGCAGGACGCCGAGGCCGCTGCCTTTCAGAACCTTTATCGCGGAGACGGTGTCGTTGTTTTCCTCCAGGTTGATTTCGCGGTAACCGAGGAAGGTGAAGTTGTCCTCGATCAACCACTGCATGAAGGACGTGAGTTCATCAGGGGCGTCGTTTGATGTGGATTTTGTAATTTGCTCCGAAATGTCGGACATCGCCTCGCTCATGCGGCCGAGCATCTTTGTCCAGTCCGAAACCGCCGCGCGAACGTCGTCGAGAGTCTTGCGGATTTCGGTTTCGAGAGACTTTAGCTTATCGGCATCGAAGCAGTGGTCGATCTCGATATGCATGAACGATTCAGACTTGTCGCCCTCGCGAGCCTTAATGACCGGGTGGAAAACGATGTGGATTGCGATACCGTTCTTTTGAAGGAAGCCGGTAACAGAATCCACGAGGAAGGGCATATCGTCGGCGATGATCTCGATTACCGTGTGATCGACCGTCCAGCCTTGGTCTTCGGGCGACGGGTTAAATACGCGAATCAATGGCTTGCCGGGTTTCCGCGAGGCGGACAAATTCCAGATCGACGCGGCAATTCGGGTACGCTCTTCCTTGGTATACAGCGCCAAATCGGCGGGCAGGACATGGGCGTAGAACGCGTCGATAAAATCTTTTGGGGGCGGCGGGAAGACAGCTTTGGCGGTATTAGACTTGGACTTCAACTGAGAACGCTTTGCTGAACCTGACATTCAAAAGACCCTCTAAAAATTAGCGCGACGTATGGGCGCGACAATAAGCGCGCACGCCTTCCGGGTCAAATAAAGATAAACTTGCACCGCCGAAAAATTAGGCGATTGGAGCACTTTCTAGATGATATCCTTAAGTTTTTTCTGCGGTCGCGGGCCAAAATGGCTGATCACCTCGGCGGCCACAATCGCACCAATTCTGCCACAATCGCCGAGGTCCCGACCAAAACAAAGGCCAGAGAGGAACCCTGCGGCAAAGAGGTCGCCCGCCCCCGTCGTATCGACAACTTCGGGAACCAGATGGGCGGGCACTTCATACGTATTGCCACCCGCTACAATGACTGCGCCTTTTTCGCTGCGGGTGACCACCAAGATGCGGCCTTCGGCACGGCCCATATC
>CAZLIG010000104.1:3253-8168 GCA_964559415.1 uncultured Rhodospirillaceae bacterium | reverse complement strand
CCAAAATTCCATCGAGCGTTTCGTAGGGCGGAAGGCTGTCTTGATCCTTTTGGTCGGGGCGCAGCTCTGCCGTGGGCGCCTTTGTGAATATGCGCTCGGGGATGATGACACCGTGGGGGCCGAGGGCGGTTGAGGGCTTGTTCGCGTTGCGCCAGCGGGAGACTTTGTAGACTTGCGTTTTGTAGACATCCTTTAGGACTGCGAAGCCGCCGCACATATCTCCGTATAACGTGGCGTAGCCGACGGAGAGTTCCGACTTGTTGCCGGTCGAGAGGACCATAGTGCCGGTGGCGTTCGAGAGGGCCATGAGGAGCAGGCCTCGGCTGCGGGCTTGGATGTTTTCCTGCGTGACGCCTTTGAGTTTTTCGCCAAGCACGGGGGCCAAGGTGGCGTCGAAGGTCTTCATGGCGTCGGTGATGGGGATGGCGTTTAGTTTGCATCCCAAGGCTTTGGCGAGGGCGGTTGCGTCTTCGGTGCTGTCGGTGGAGGTGTAGGGGGAGGGGAGCATAACGCCCCAGACCCGGTCGGGGCCGAGCGCATCGACGGCGATGGTTGCGGCCAAGGCGCTGTCGATGCCTCCTGAAAGGCCGAGGACGACGCCGGGGAAGCCGTTTTTGTTTACGTAGTCGCGCAGGCCGGTCATGAGGGCGTGATAGATTTCGGACTGGGCGTCGGAGGGAGTAGCTGGCGCTCGTTCAGTGCTTGAGATTTGGTTTTTATCTATTTGAATAATTGTGAGATGTTCTTCCCATGAGGGCATCTTCAGGAATTGGTTTCCAGAGGCGTCGAGGGCGAAGGATGCGCCGTCAAAGACGAGTTCGTCCTGGCCGCCTACCTGATTTAGGTAGACGAGGGCTAGGCCGGTTTCTTTAACGCGTTGTCTGGCGAGCTTGGCGCGGGTTTCGGTTTTGCCGATTTCGAAGGGGCTGGCGTTCGGAATGATCAATATATCCGCGCCGTTGTCTTTAAGGCTCTTCGCGGCATCCGGGGTCCACATATCTTCGCAGATCATCACGCCGAGGCTGAGGCCCTTGAAGATCAAGGGTTTCGGCGGCGGAGCTGAAGTAAAGATTCGCTTTTCGTCGAAGGGGCCGTAGTTGGGGAGATCGTGCTTGAGCGTTTTGCCAATGATCTTTCCATCGGCGAGAAGGAGGGCGGCGTTGAAGAGTTTGCCGTTTTCGCGCCACGGCGTGCCGAGCAGGATGGCAGGGCCGCCGTCAGACGTCTCCGAAGCGAGCTTTCCGACAGCCTCTTCGAGGCTGTTCTGGAAGCTCGGTTTCAGGATGAGGTCTTCGGTCGGATAACCGCACAAGTACAGTTCGGACGTGACCAGCAGGTCGGCGTGCATTCCGGCGGCTCGCGAGCGTGCGGCCCTCAACTTTTCGAGGTTGCCGGAAATGTCGCCAACGGTGGGGTTAAGCTGCGCTAGAGCAAAATAGGTTGTCATTGAATCGCTTCGGCAAAAAAACAAATGGAATCCCCGCCCTTGCGGGGATGACGATGGGTGTTTTAGCGCGGATCGTGCTTCAATGTCGGTATCATTTGCCTAAAGGTACAGCAAGCTTTCCCGTCATCAATGCCGTTTACTTCTTGGGAGCGCGCGGAGCACCGTAGAGTTGGTCGAGTTCGGCGCGGGCCGCGTCGATTTCCTTCTGCGCACCTGCGGAGATGCCTTGACCGATAACGGCCTGGTCGTTTTCCGCTTCGCTGCTGACGCAGTTCATATACGTTTGGACGGCATCCGCGAACGCGTTGCGTTCGGCGATCATGGCGTTCAGGTCATTGCCGCGCGTCTCAGACGTGACTTTTCCATCTGCCTTGGGCGCTGCGGGCTTCGGGCAACGCGAGGAGTGCCATACGGCTTCGCCATTAGCGAAATCAAGATTCCCGGCGAAGGCGGGCGTAGCAGCCAAAAGGCACGCGGCTGCCAAAACTCCGGTTGAAATACGCATACTAATTCTCCCTTCGATATTTATGGTTAGGATACAATAATCTAGGCTTAGATTGCGAAGGATGCTAGTAGTTATCGCACTCTTTCTTGACTTGAGACAACCATAGGGACTGACATGATACCGCGCTATTCCCGCCCTGAAATGACTGCCATTTGGGCCGACGAGAACCGTTTCCGGATTTGGTTCGAGATCGAGGCCCATGCTTGCGATGCCTTGGCGGAACTGGGGGTTATCCCTAAATCGGCGGCCGAAAACATTCGGAAAAATGGTAAATGGGATATTGCGCAGATCGACGAGATCGAGAAAGTAACACGCCATGACGTGCTCGCGTTCTTAACCAATTTGGGCGAGTCCATCGGGCCGGATTCGAGGTTTGTGCATCAGGGGATGACGTCGAGCGATGTGCTGGATACCGCGTTTGCCGTTCAGTTAACGCAGGCTTCCGAGCTGCTGCTTAAGGGGTTGGATAACGTTTTGGAGGCTCTGCGCAAGCGGGTGGAGGAGACGCTCGATATCGTTACTATCGGGAGGAGCCACGGCATTCATGCGGAGCCGACAAGCTTTGGGCTTAAACTGGCGACGCATTTTGCGGCTTTTTCTCGGGCGAAGAAGCGCCTTTTGGCGGCTCGCGCGGACATTGCGACGTGCGCCATTTCGGGGCCTGTTGGGACGTTTGCGACGGTCGATCCGCGGGTTGAAGCCCATGTCGCGAAGAAGCTTGGGCTTTCGACACAGGTTATTCCGCGTGATCGCCATGCGATGTTCTTTGCGACGCTGGGGGTGATTGCTTCTTCTATTGAGAATTTCGCGGTCGAGAGCCGGCATCTGCAACGCAGCGAAGTGCGCGAAGCCGCCGAGGCATTCGGCAAGGGGCAGAAGGGGTCGAGCGCTATGCCGCATAAGCGGAATCCGATCTTGGCCGAAAATCTTACCGGGCTTGCGCGGCTTGTCCGCTCGTCGGTGACGCCTGCTTTGGAAAACGTAGCGCTGTGGCATGAGCGGGATATTTCGCATTCGTCGGTGGAACGGGTTATTGCGCCGGATGCCACGATTGCTTTGGATTTTGCACTGACGCGCCTTGCGGGGTTGATCGAGGGGGTGACAATTTATCGCGAGCGCATTGCCGAGAATCTGAACTCGCTTGGCGGGTTGCATTTCTCGCAGCGTGTTCTGCTAGCGCTGACCCAAAAGGGGGTTAGCCGCGAGGATGCCTATCGCATGGTGCAATCCAATGCGATGGAGGTTTGGAACGATATCCAAAAAGGGCAGAAGATTACATTTAAGGATAGGCTTCTCGCCGATCCCCAGATTACGGGTAAGTTGTCGGGGAAGGAACTCGACGATTGCTTTGACGAACGATTCTACATTCGTTATGCGCGAGAAATTTGGAAGCGCGTTCTGGCTGCCTGAAAAACCTGTCTAAACAAGGGCGATGGCGTGGCGGCGAGTCGCAGCTACGAAGGTCTTTTATTTGTCCCTAATCTATGCATGATTGAGGCAAACCATCAGGGGATTCTCATGCGTAAGATCAAGGCCAACATTCTTCTCGCGCTTGTTGCATTTTTTGCTCTCGCTAGCTGCCGCAGTTCGGGCGAGTTGGGGAGCGAGCCGGAGACGCTTGTCAATCGCTCCCGGCTTACCTTTCAAAGCATGATGAGCGACAGCCAATATCCGGGGTTGCTCGATCTGGCGACGCGCGCCAAGGGGATCATCATCGTTCCCAATCTTATTCGGGCTGCGTTCTTTGTCGGCGGGCGCGGAGGGAACGGGGTGATGCTTGTGCGCGGCGAGGATGGACGTTGGAGTCCGCCAGCTTTTTACACCATCGGCGGCTTGAGCTTTGGACTGCAAGCCGGGGGGCAGTCTTCGGAGCTTATCATCGTTGTCATGACACAGCGTGGGGTTAACGCCATCATGAGTCGCGAGGTTACATTAGGCGGAGATGCCGGTCTTGCGGTTGGCGAAATCGGGCAGGGGGTTAATGCGGCAACCGCCATAGGATTGAAATCGGATATGTATGCGTTTGCGCGGTCGCAGGGGTTGTTTGCGGGCGTTTCGCTTGAGGGATCGCTGATTTCATCCAAAGAGCTTTGGAACCAAGAGATGTACGGTCAAGGGGCGACGCCGAAGAGCATTTTGGTGGAGCGTACCTCGACATCGAGTTCGAATGCCGCCAACTCGCTTATCTCGGCGATGCCTTAAGCTGAGGGGCTTGCTAAAAAAGAAAAGCGTCGCTTTGGAGCGGCGCTTTTTTTTCTGGGCCTATTATATTACGGCGAGGCGAAGGGTGTTCGTATTTCCGGGGGTTCCGAAGGGAACGCCGGCGGTGACGACGATGAACTGGCCTTTTTCAGCTATGCCGTGGCGCACGGCGACGTAGGAGGCTTTGTCCACCATTTCACTAAAGTTGTGCACGTCCGATGTGAAAACGGCATGGACGCCATAAGAAAGCTCAAGCCTTCGGGCCGTTTCAATTTTCGACGTAAGGCCCAAAATCGGAATGATGGGGCGTTCGCGCGCGCATCGCAAGGTCGTGGAGCCGGACGTTGTGTACGTGGCAATCGCTGCCGCGTTGACGGTTTCGGCGGTTTGTTTTGCGGCCGCCGTGATTGCGTCGGCAGGAGTCCTTTGCAGCGTTGCCAGCTCGGAGTCCATCCCTGTGACATAAGATGGGTCTTCCTGCGTGCGGCGTGCGATGCGGTTCATCATTTCGACCGCTTCAACGGGATATTGGCCAGCGGCGCTTTCTGCGGACAACATGATGGCATCGGCGCCTTCGTAGACGGCTGTTGCGACGTCGGAAGCTTCGGCGCGCGTCGGTGTGGGCGCGGAAATCATCGATTCGAGCATCTGCGTTGCGACAACGACGGGTTTTCCGGCGCGGCGGGCCTCGCGAACGATGGTGCGCTGGATGAGCGGCACATCTTCGGGCTTGCATTGTACTGGTAGAGGGTTATTCCCGG
>CAZLIG010000104.1:2530-3243 GCA_964559415.1 uncultured Rhodospirillaceae bacterium | reverse complement strand
ATTCGACGCCGAGGTCGCCCCGGGCTACCATGACGCCATCGGCAAGTTCAAGGATCGGCAGCAGGTTTTTGACCGCTGCGGGTTTCTCAAGTTTCGCCAAAACGGCTGCGCGGCCGTTGATGAGCAACTTGGCTTCGGCAACGTCTTCGGGGCGTTGGACGAAGGACAAGGCGATCCAGTCGGCTCCCATGTCGAGGGCGACGAGCAAGTCAGCGCGGTCTTTTTCGGTTAGCGGGGACAGCGGCAATACGACATCGGGGACATTGACCCCTTTGCGGTCCGAAAGGCGTTGGCCCGCGAGCACTGTCACTTCGGCATAGTCTTTGCCATTTTTGATAACTCTCATGCGCACTTTGCCGTCGTCGCAGAGAAGCTCGCTTCCTTCGTTCAGGGCTGCGAAGATCTCGGGGTGGGGGAGTTGAACGCGGGTATCATTTCCCGGTGCGGGATCGAGGTCGAAGCGGAACGTCTGGCCGACCGTGAGCGAGATGGGGCCTTTTGCAAAGGTGCCGACGCGCAGTTTTGGGCCTTGAAGGTCGGCAAGGACCGCGATGGGCCTGTTTACCTCTCGCTCAATTTCGCGGATCATCTCCATGCGGGTGCGATGGTCTTCGTGTGTGCCGTGGCTGAAGTTCAGCCGGAATACATCGGCACCTGCGTCGTATAAGGCCCGAATTGTTTTTTTGTCGGAGGATGCCGGGCCTAAGGTTGCA
>CAZLIG010000104.1:0-2520 GCA_964559415.1 uncultured Rhodospirillaceae bacterium | reverse complement strand
GTAAGTTATAATTTCTCCCGTCAGCAATGCCTTCTGGCGATAGCGGCGGGGAATATTGGGAAGTTCGGTCATGGGGCGCTCCAATAGCGTCGGAAATTGAAAAATATGAGACCCCGTCAATATACTTGAGGGCCTTTAACCGTGCAAAGCTTTCGTCAGAACTTTTTCTTTTTCAACTTGTAGACGTAGGAGATGATTTCCGCCACCGCCTTGTAATGCTCTCCGGGAATCTGCTGGTCGATCTCGACGGAGCTGTAAAGGGCACGGGCCAAGGGCGGGTTGCTCACAAGCGGGACGTTGTTTTCCTCCGCAATTTCTCGAATGCGGTCGGCTATCAGGTTGACGCCTTTGGCAACTACTGTCGGGGCCGACATCTTCACCAGTTCATATTGCAGCGCAACAGCGTAATGGGTGGGGTTCGTGATGACAACGTCGGCTTTCGGCACTTGCGCCATCATGCGCTTGCGCGCTTTCTCGATGCGCAATTGGCGCAGGCGGCCCTTGATCATCGGGTCGCCTTCCTGTTGCTTGTATTCATCCTTTACGTCGGCCTTGCTCATGCGCAGGCCGCGTATGTACTGGAACCGCGTGTAGAAAAAATCCATTGCGGCTATTACTGTAAAAACAAGAAGGAGCATCTTGATCAGATACACAACGTTCTTGTGAACGAAGGCCAGAATGGCCTCGATAGGGAAGCCAGTGAAGTTTACGGATTCCTTCATGAGTGGCGTTAGCGTTATGTAGGCCATGCCTCCCAGAAAGATCAGCTTCAGGAGGCTTTTTCCTAATTCCATTAACGAGTTGAGCGAAAAAAGCCGTTGGAGGCCGCGCATGGGTGAAAGCCGGCTGAAGTCCGGCACGATCAGGTCGAGCGAGAAAAAGAAGCCCGTTTGCACCATGTATCCCATGACCATGGCCGCAAGCAGGAGGAGAAAGGCGACGCCCGAGATCATCGCTATTTGAGTGAAAATATGAAGGAACAGGCTTTGCGCATTGCCTTCGCTTAACGAAATAGCGTGGGACGATGCGATGAAGTCGCGCAGGAAGTCGTACATCCGGCTCATCAGGGGGGGGACTGCCATCGACATGACCATCAGCACTCCCAGCATCGAGGTCCATACGGCGACCTCGCGGCTTACGGGGAGTTGGCCGTGTTCGCGGGCTTCTTCAAGGCGTTTTGCGGAAGGCGGTTCTGTTTTTTGGTCTTGATCGTCGGACATTTTCTATCCCTGGAAAAACGTTCCGACGGACTTGTCGAAGTAGTTCAGCCAAACGGTCAGGATGCCCGCTATGGTCAGCATGAGCAGGGTGAGGCCTCCCCATATTTGGATCGGCAGCATGATGAGAAAGAGTTGAATGTTGGGCAAAAGGCGCTGCACGACTCCCATGGCGGCATACAGCATCAGGCCAACGATCAGGAAGGGGGCGGCCAGTTCGATGCCCACTATGAAGCTTTTGTTGGCGACGTGGATGATCGTTTGTGCTATGTCGCCCGTCATCAACTCGCCGCCCGGCGGAAAGGCGTCGTAGAGACGGACGGTGGTGCGGAAAAGGAAATGATCGAGACCCGTCATAAATATCAGCACCAGGCCCACGACGCTTAAAAAGGCGCTTGGCAACTGGCTTTGGGTGGCGAGGGCGGGGTTCATCATCGTGGCGCTCGAAAGGCCGGTTTGCATACCCACGATCATGCCTGCGGACTCCAGCGCGGCCAGCAGGAGCCGGACAAGCGTTCCGAAGAAAATTCCGATAATCGCTTCGAATACGATGAGCCTTGCCATTTCGCCCACCGATGCCGGAAGCGGGGGGAAGCGCGCGAACATCGGTTCGAGCAGGAGAAGGCAGATCAGGCAGGCGAAAGTCATGCGCGTGCGCGGAGGGACATAACTTTCTCCAAGCCCCGGCAGGAGCATGATGACGCATCCGACGCGCGCGAGAAGCATCACGAAGGCGAACACGTGTCCCGAAAGAAATGCATCGATGGAGTAGGTATGCATTTAGTCGCTCTGGCCTATCTGCACGATCCTATCCGATAAAGTATGCGTGAAGCCGCCGAGGGTGGAGAGCATGAAGGGGAGGAGCCAAATCGTGATCCCGAAGACAACGACCATTTTGGGGATGAACGTCAGGGCCTGTTCCTGGATTTGGGTCACCGTTTGGATCAGGGATACGATAATGCCGACCAAAAGGCCCGCCAGCATAATCGGCCCCACAAGCTTAAGCATAACCACGATGGCTTCGCGGCAGATTTCGATGGCTTCGGCTTCATTCATGGGATGGCAGGGCGGGAAAACGCGTTGAAAACCTTGGTTGACATTCTTCCATTCGCGCTTGAGGGTCAAGCCGGAATACGCTTCTTTATGTAACGGAATAAAACTATTGTCAGGGGCAGCGATTTAGCCCTTGCATTCGCGTAGGCTCTTTGTATTATCCCCGCCTGCTCGATGATCATTTGGTTATCGTGATGGATGCGGGTGTAGCTCAGCGGTAGAGCACGACCTTGCCAAGGTCGGGGTCGCG
>CAZLIG010000103.1:0-8191 GCA_964559415.1 uncultured Rhodospirillaceae bacterium | reverse complement strand
GACCGCATTCTCCAACGCGCCCAAATTTCCCAAATCCCCCAAAACGACATTGCATGACTGTCTAAGATCGTGTTGAAGCCGTTTAGCGTCGCGCACCAATAGCTTGACCGCGCATCCTTCGCTCACAAGCCGCTTGGCAAGATGCTCGCCAACAAACCCCGTCGCTCCGGTAACCAAAGCAGTTCGAGGCACGCCCCGCATGATCTAGCCCTTTCTTTTCGAGACACAGTCCGTCTTAAACACATCCTTGTTTTCGATCTTCGGCGGCCTGTTCATAAGCGAATACCCCAACCCAACAAAGAGATTGATGAATCTCGACGGCGCGCGCAAAGCGAACTTCATCGGCATAAGCTGCGCCCCCATGTCGGTCTTGACCGGATAGGTCGTCAACCCCATTTCCAGCTCCTTGACCCCCATCCCGATCGCCGTCTCGATTACCGCTTGCACAACATAGAGATATAAGCTGTCATTCTGCGCCGCCTCCCGGCCAAAATAAAGCCAGCGCAGCAAATCGCCGTCGACCATCAAAAGCGCGTGACCGGCCAATTGCTCCCCAACGTAAAAATAAATCGCCTTCGAATTTCCCCCAAGTTTCTCTGAAAACTGCCGATAGAACTCCGGCGTCAATTTTTCGCGCTGAAACTCATCGGCATGGTCATAAACCGTCATCCACTGAGAACAGAGCAGCTCTGCCTTGTCGCCAAAGTTCTCCACAACCTCATGCCTCACCTGTGCCGCTTCATTCCGGCGCATATGCTTATTAACCTTGCTTCTAAAATAACTCTTCATGGACGAAAGATACTCATCTCTCGTCTTCCACCTGATCGCGAGATAGGTATTGGGCAGCCCATCGACAACATTGTATCCAAGCCGCACATATCGTGGGCACTGATCGAGCGCGTTCGTCTCAAAATCTCGCACGACGACCATAAAATGGCCTTCCGCCTTTGCCGTCGCAAAAAGCAACTCGTGCAGGCATCTCACCGCCGCCTCCAACGACACGTCTTTGCGAACGACAAACGGAGGGCTTGTCAAAGTAATCGGCGTCCCGCACTCTAGCATCCGAACCTTCAAAAAGGTCGGAAACGCGCGCCGAACGATCCCGAGCGCTCTCCTGAGAACGGCTGGAGCAAAAATCGCTATGTCAGTCGTAACGGTATAAAAAGTAGCCAACGCCGCAGGCTTTCCGCCATCGTCCCTGAATATCGCATACCGGTACCTAAAGTCGTTCAACCCGGATGTCTCCACGACGCTCCAAAAGTCATAGCTCTGAGTTCGTGAAGCACAAGACGAAAGCGCCTCCCACTCCGCCCTCGGAACTTCCGCAATAGAGTTGTAAACGTCAACTTTCATTGCCGAACGACATCTCCAACCTTCCCAGAGTACAAACGATCCGCCGCCGCCTTCACGCCGGCGCTTAGTCCCGGTTCGCTAAAGAATACCCCACGTATTTGAATCGTCGCTGCGAGCAGCTTGATAAAGGCATCCACGTTCTCCCTGTCAGGAGCCTTCGCCTCGCGCCAAAAAGAATTAAGCTCTCCCCGAAACGTCAGTCCTTCAATATCGTAAACCGCCTGCCCCAACACCTTGACCGGAATGCCGAGCTGCAATGCCTTGACTCCCGATGTGCTATTGACCGTCACCATCCCGCAAGAAGAGGCAGTGATCTTGTCGAGATTCCCCCCATCCAGATAGACAACCCTGTCGCCAACCCCAAACTCCTCTGCCGTCCTCTCGACAAACGTCTCCCAATTTGGAATTCCCGGGTCCCAAGGATGGCTTTTCACCACCAGCTTGACGGCCTTGTCCGAATTTTCAGCAAACGACCGGATCACACTCCGTATCGGCTCCTCAAGCCCATCGAACGGCGAATAAGCGACAATCTGAAAATCATGTTGAAGCTGAAGCGGAAAAACAAAAAAGCGCTCTTTCGCACATAGCAGTGGTTCGATTTTCGCCTCTGCACGGGCATATCGGGCAGCAGTAGAGCGAATCCGCAAACCCATCTTGGGAAAATAGAAAAACGGATTAGGCCGCTTGTCGGACCGACTGTATCCCGGCCAGAAGGGCGAAAACAGCACATTCCCAAAGCTGTAGACCAGATCGCCAACCGCCATGGACCAAAACTTGTCGCTATACCGCTTCTCGAAGTCCGCCTCAAAAAGTCCGTCCGCCGCCTTCCATATTTCAGTCATGTTTTTCGGAAACGAGGAGTTTCCGCTCATTCCGTTACGTTCGAGCGTGATCCAATCCGGCCTCAGATACCCGAAATCCGTAACCGTTACTTTGATGTTGCGTTTCTTGGCCTCCTCGATAGCCGCCTTGTGATACGACCTTTGCTCCCCGAGCAACACCAGATCGGTCACCTTTTCGCGATCGAAAAACTCGCCGACAAACCTAGGCCACCTCTCGACCGCTCCTCGGTAATTAACCGACTCCCCACCGTCCCAAAAAAACCAGTCGCCAAAGCAAAGGTTGATTCCGGTAACCCTGCAGCCGCGCCCGGCAAGATCTCTTCCGATACGGCTGAAAAAAGGGCATGGCATTCCCTGCAGGAAAACAAAATGCGACTGATTCATGGCGAATCCTAAAGAACCGGGCTAGACGGACCGGGATACACGAAACATACGGAAAGGGAAAGCGAGGCGTCCTTGAAGGCGTCTGAGTTTTACCATCAAAGTCGGTTTCCATATCTCCTTGTCGTCAAATCGGGAGATCAGAACCTCGGGCGTACAAGGCAGGTTTGTAAGCGGATCGAAGTAACGCGGGAACAGGATAAGAGTTCCCGTCACAAGCTCTTCCAACAAAAGCTTCCGTCCCCTGCGCGGAGGAGGATTTAAATCCGTCGTTAGCCCCCACCCCGCGTAAAACGGCTGTCCATAGGTCACAACTGTCTTGCCGCGCAAGAGCGCCTCAAATCCCGCAAGCGATGTCAAACAGTGAACCTCGTCGACCGCCGCAATAACATCAGCCATAGCTCCCGTGCGCACAACACGGTTTGCATACTTCAACGCATCTGTATCGCTGATAAACCCTTTTCTGTGCCCGGCCTCGACATCAGGATGCGGCTTATAGATAATGTCGGCATCCGGCGACTGCTCCCGCACCTTCCTCAGCAGTTCCAGGTTACTCGTAATCCCAGCCCCCCCAAGAACAACCGACCGGTCATCCTCGACCTGTCCCGGCACAAGAATCGCCCTCTTTTCGGACCTTTCAATCGGCGCGCTACCCCCCGCCCCATACTTGGTGACATTCCGGCTCACGAGCATCTCAATAAGCCGCCGTGCGCGAAGATTTTCCGCCTCGCTCAATGCAATGCCATCAAGAATGCGCTCAAGCCTACTCGGAATTGCCGGATCGAAATAAAGCCCGTCAGAATCCAGAGTAATCGAAGCAGGCGGAATAAAATCCGCTCCCAGCCCGGCAGACCGGATAAACCCGTCCTCCACTCGATAAACAGGCACATCCGCCGTAAGCGTCCAAAGCTTCAACTCCGCAGGCTCTCGCGAGGCCCAAACACAAACCCCTCTCCCAATTTTAGCAGCATACGCCGCAGCCTTCTTCGGGGAATTCATGAAAACGGGTGTTCCCTCCGCCGCCCTCAGAAACGCGGAAATACGCTCTTTCTTCCAAAAGGCCATTCCCATTGAGACGCCGATTTGCCTGTTCTCGCGATCCAAACGGTGAAAAAGTCTGATAGTATCAAGCGCTTCCTCAAACGAAGTCTCTAGTCCGGTATAGGGACTCTTATACCGGCTCCCAACAATCGCCCTCGCAGCAAAAACCTCGACCAAAGTTCTCGACCCGCGCCGAGGCACAGACGAACAATCATCGGTAAGTCCCCAGCCCGTATAAAACGCAGGCTGATGGCAGACGACGTGCTTCCCCGCGAGCATCGCGAGAAAACCGAAAATATGCCCAGCCACATGAAAAGATGAGGCAATCTTGAACAACGCCCAAGGATCGACCTCCCCCTTGAGAACGACCGCCCCATCCTTTTCCATCCGCGAAATGACCGGAGAAAGCTCCGGAATCCCGGCCTCAAGGATCAGCATCTTTTTGGGCGCAAGTCTCTTCTCGACATCGAGAAGCATCGACATGATTGCCGCCGCCCCGCCCGCTTTAGACGGAAGCGCCACGATAACCGTATCGAACCTCCCCGGCTTAAAGCCCTTTGGCTCCTTGGCCCACCAACTCCCGCCAAGCCCTTCTCCGACAATCGCGCGAATCCCTGCGGTCGCGCGGTTAATAAACCGGGCGCTTTCCCATCCGTGCTCGTCTAACAGCTCCTTAGTACGAAATCTTGGCTTCTCGGGATGAACAAGCAGCGATCCGGTCCCGTCAAACCAAGGCGGCAATCGTAAAATCTGGTTGTCTGAAAACTTCTCCTGCATTCCAATTCACATTCTGTCACATCAAAACACGGCTTACCCGACGGCGGTGATCGAAGTACCGATAATCTGCCGGTAAACCTCGATCGCATCGTCGATGGAGTCGTAAAATGTCAGTCTCCCGCCATCAAGGATCGCACCCGTATTGCAATAGGCTTTTATCGTATCGAAGCTGTGCGAAACCATGATAATGCTCGAATGACGCGTCCGATCCTGAAACGCGGCATGGCATTTTGCCTGAAAACGCGCATCGCCGACAGCCGTAATTTCATCAACGAGATAAACGTCGAAGTTGATCGCCAAACAAAGCCCAAACGACAACCTCGCGCGCATCCCCGAAGAATAAGTCTCGACCGGCATATCGAAATAGTTGTCCAACCCGGCGAATTCCCGGACATACTCAATGATCGCCTTAGGCTTATGCCCATAAATGCTAGCGCAAAAGCTGACATTGTCCCTGCCCGTAAGCTGAGGATGAATAGCCCCGTCGAAAGCCAAAGGAAAAGAAACACGGCAATGCCTTGAAACCTTGCCTTTATCCGGAAGCTCGCTTCCTGCGAGAAGCCGCAACATGGTCGACTTGCCCGCGCCGTTAACGCCAAGAATGCCCACATTGCGATCCCTTGGGAAATCGCAGCTGATATTATCCAGAATAACTTTGCGCGAACTTCTGGTTCGATATGTTTTCGTTACCTTTTCGAGCCTTATCATTCCTAATCTCCACGATCCGTCACCATGTCGGCGATGAAACCTTTCTGCGCAAAGCGCGTTCCATCCCTAGCCCGATGGCAAGCGTTACAATCCCAAATCCATAAAGATAGGTGATATTAAGCCAATAAGGATCGTAAGTAGGATAAAATCCGGAGCGGAATAAGTCTATGGCCTGAAGCAACGGATTCCACTGTAGAATATTGCGAACCTCAGGCGGCATGGAAAGAGTGCTGAAAAAAATGCCCGAAGTAAAGTAGAGCGCCCTCGTCAACGATGTAAACAAATGGTCCCACGACCTGATGAAGTGAAGGATCACGCCGTTAACCATTCCGAGCCCAAAACCGATAAACCACACGCCGACCGCAGCCTGTAAACACCTGACAATGTCATGCGGAACAGCGTTGAGTCCACAAACCGTAAAGACAGAGAACATAATGACCGCCACAGTGATCTCGGTCAGAAGCTCGAGCACCGCTCTAGCGACAAGCACATCCAGGGGCTTAACGATCGGGATTTGTAAAAGAGCCCTGTTCGACTCCAACCCCGCCTGCACATGCATGATAGTGTTCGTGAGCAAGAGATAAAGAAGAACACCCGTGAAATAATAAACCAACAGGCTATCGCCAATCGGCGCCCCCCCCGTCGGATGCATATACGCAAACACGACAGCCAAAAGAACAAGATGGCTGACCGGCTCAAAAATCGCCCAAGCATACCCAAGTCGCTGCCCCCCAAACCGCGTCCGTGCCTCGCGTATAAGGATGGAGAACACGACGCGAAGGGTGGATAGTAGTGATTCCAAGAATTCCGCTGCCGCCGACCGCTGAACGCGAACCATTGGCGGAAACCGTCCGTCGATCCTGCGAGGCCCCTCACCCGCCGCAGCCTGAATCGACCCCATAAACTTCCTTAAATGCTCAAAGTGCTGTTCGTACTCCAATCTATCCGGCGCAAGTTTATAAGCGACCTCGGCAAACTTCAGCGCCATGTCGCAATCGCCTGCCACCTCGTAAGCCGCACTCATTAACCTCGCAACAACGGGATCGTCAGGCATCAGCGCATCAAGATGCCGAAGCACCTGCAAGGCATCCGAAACGCGCTCAAGAACGATCAGCAACCCAACGCGGTGAATAGCATATTCCCGATTCGACGGATCGATCTCGAGCGCCCTTTCGCTGGCATCGCAAGCAGCGGCATAGTTTCCTTGACACGCCAGTATGGTGCTAAGGTTTCGCCAACCAAGATCAGAGTCCGGAGCAATCCGGAAGTGCTCATCCAGCTCCTTGCGCGCGCGTGCGAACTCCCTTAGTTCAATCAGAACAACGGCATAATGCAGATGGCTCTCCGCATTATCGGGCGCAAGCTTCACGACACGTTTCATGAGGTCGTCGCACGCCCTGTAATCTCGCGCCTCGGCCATAATTCCGCTGGCGGCACGCAAAACGCGCCAATCGTCGGGCGCAAGAGTCACGGCAAACCGAACGATGTCAAGCGCGGCCTGCATATCGCCCTCGGCTAAAACGCGGCCCGCAACCGAAGTCAGCGCCAAGGGATCGGAAAGATCGATCCCCTCCGCCCGAAGCCTGTCCCGCAAGTTGGAACGCGAGATGCTATGACTGTCTTGACTGTCGTCCATTACGCGGGCCTCCAAAGCGCCCCACCATTCCGAAAAGCTGGCTCCGCCTAAATGTGGTCCTGCACGGCATGGACGCCAAGACAAGCCAAAATCCACGCAAGCAACCCGAACCCGAAAACGAGAGAAACCGATCTCAGGCGACGCGGATAAAGCGACATCTGCGCCATAGACGGATGCACGAAGGCATTGACGTAAATTTGCTGCCGGTCGAAATCCATGCGGGCGCGCATGAGCGCCTCATTAGCGGAGTTATACGCCTTTTCCCTGAAGAACTGCTCACGCTTCAACTCATCGAATTTCGTCTGAATGTCCTGCCCCATCTCGTCCTTTTTCTGAACCGCACGCGCCGAAGGCCCATGTCCACGCCCCAAGGTAGCCTCCAAAGCAGAAATCTGGTTCTTCAGGCTTGGAAGCAACGGAGACTCCGGCCCAACCGATTTCAGAACCGACTGGTACTGTGCCTTAAGCGAAGCCAATTGCTCCTCCTGATGGCTTTGAACGTTGTCGGTCAACGACGCCGTCCGGGTAGGATCGGAAATGCCGTATTTGCTGCGAATTTGCTGTATTGCGGCATCTGTCTCGCGCAACGCGTCCTCGCTCCGAAACACCTCGTCGGTGAAATATCTCAGCGCGTCCTCACGGGAACGCGAGGTTAGCTTGTTCACAAGCGCTTCCGACTGGTCCAAAATGCTCTTGGCAACAATCTGAGACTCTTCCGGCGTGAATGCGCGCACATTTACGCTGATGATCCCGGTGTTCATGTCGAAATACGGCTCCGTCATCTCAAGCCAGTATTTGTTCAACTCTTCATCAGGCACTTTAGGATCGAGCCGAGTCAGGAAATCGGCTTTATCGCTCGAATAAATTTTCCGGATATCGATTTTTTCCTGAAGCAGGCCAACGATCTCACGACTTTTGATATACTGAACAACGGCATGAGAATCCCAAAGAACAGCCGGACTGATCCCTGAAGAAGCCGCAGCGCCTCCGCCAGATCCCGAACTATTAAAGCTTCCCGAAGGGAAAGGATTGCTCGCCGCCCTAAGATTGAACTTCATCTCGGTCACATATTGGTCGGCGGCAACGAACGAGTAGTAGAACGCCGAGATGAAAGTCGGCACAAACACAATGAGAACAAAAAGGATCGCTTTCCACGACAGTTTTCTTCCAATGCGAACGACATTGTTAGCGAGAGCCATAACATGATCCGCCCTTAGGACGATCTCGCCTCTGCTGCCCGCAGTCGTGCTCTGCTGAGCATTCTTGGATTTGACCAACTTGACGCTCATGCGCAACGACCTTCCCGATTGCGATTCTTAAAACCCATGTTGGAAGCCTCTAAAATGAAACCGGAAAACTAACCGCTCGCTGGTGAAAAAGAGCGGTCGAAAAGCAGGTCATTTTTAGCAGCATACCCCTGCTGTATCAAGCGATCCCTCCGATGAAACATCGA
>CAZLIG010000102.1:0-8326 GCA_964559415.1 uncultured Rhodospirillaceae bacterium | reverse complement strand
TCAGCATCGCCTGATGCGGTATCCGTTTGTGTTTCTGTTCCGGTACCGGTTGGGGTCTCGCTTGCCACGGTTTCTGTCACGGCGCTTTCGGGAAGAATGGCCATATTGTGAGATCCGTGGTGCTCAATGACCGTTCCTTCCGGAATTGGGCTAAGATTTCGGACCGCGTTCCCGTGAGAGGCATCCCACAGAGATACATGAGTATCAGCGGTTTCGACCACATTGCTGCCGACAGCGTCCGCCGCAACGATCTCGGCAGTGGGCACGGACTCAAAGTTTGCGAGAGTTACTGTCTCGGCGACGTTGTCGAGCGTCACGTTTGTCAATGCGGCACTATCGGTGGCGTTGACGAGTGTGGCGGTTGTCCCGTTCGTGTAGCTGGTGGTGTTGTCGAGCGTTGCAGTTTCGATTGTGCCATTTAATTCCGTTGTATTGTTGAGGAGAGGCACTGTGTTTCCGAATATCGAGTGCGGAAGATGGAGCTTTTCGATAAGGGCCGATCCGCCATCCATAAAGACAGGACTTGCCGCTGCTTCTCTGATTAAGCTTCCCAACACGACCGATCCGAAAAGGCCAGAGGCAGCGCCAAATCTCGCGCCGGTTTTGGCTCCCTTCTTGAATGCGCTCCAAATAATCTCGTTTTGATTATCCGCAAACGGATTCTTCCGAGCAGCGCGAACCGCACTCCGGAAGCCGCCGATGAGACCTCCGCTCACCGCAGAGGCTGCAACCGCCACGGGGATTGCAACAACAGCAACAGGAACCGCCGCAGGCAAAACGGGGGTCAGCAAACTGAATGCGGCGGCTTTGAAAGCTAACCGGATGGCAGCGCCGGTAGCCATGCCGACTGCTATCTCGGGGAGATGCGAGGCAACGGTTTTGGCTTTCTTTGCGGCGGCGCTTAAATGCGATCCGGCGTCGAAGGCATACGCTTCATCGCGCAAACGATGCGCGTGTTCGGATGCAAAATTTTGCATATCGGTCTTGTGGGTCTTCAGGCTCTCGACGTGCGCGCCGAGATTTGCGGCTTCGACTTTCTTGCGAATGCTCTCTAGCTGGTTGCCGAGATTGACTTGGCCTATTAAAGGAAGCCGGAAACCTTCGGACTTCTGTCCGGCAGTCTCCTCGCCGAAGTTCCAGTATGGAGAGTCCAGTTCGAAAAGATTATTCTTTTCTTTTTTATCGGTTTCCCAAAAATACCAACCATTGTTAAAATATGCGTGTGTCATAATAGCTTCCCCGCTGTGATTGACTATCAGACTTGCCTTATGGTGACGCATTACAACCTGCCGTTGATTACTTGCGCAACTAAATACTTATATAGTTGAGTGCTGACTCGCCAGAGACGGCTTTGTTACACTTTCCTTTTCGACCAATGGGTTGCAGTCGGATTATAATTAAATTGAGCGACTCCCGATGGCGGTCTAGAACGGGCCAATGACTCATCAAGCCTTTCTCGGCGTAGAAAAATCTTGCACAGGCCGCCGCTGGATCGTTCGCGATTACGACGAGCGCATTGCCTTGGCCTTGTCTCAGCGGTTCGGATTGCCGGACATTATCGCGCGATATCTCAACGCCCGCGGGGTTGGCCTTGAGGATGCTGCGAGTTTTCTTGCGCCGAAGCTGAGAGACCTTCTTCCTAATCCGAGCAGCTTTAAGGATATGGACAAAGCCGCAGCGCGGTTTGCGGAGGCCGTCATCTCTGGCGAACGCATTGCTGTGCTTGGCGATTACGATGTTGACGGAGCAACCTCGTCGGCGTTGCTTCTGCGTTTTGCGCGCGCGCTTGGAGTTCCTTTGCGGCTTTATGTTCCGGACAGGCTCAAGGAAGGCTATGGGCCGAACAAGGCGGCTATGGCCTTGCTGGCCAGCGAAGGGACGAAGCTTGTCGTTTGCGTGGATTGTGGAACCACAGCCTTCGAACCTCTCGCGGCGGCGCGCGATGCGGGGATGGATACCCTCGTTCTCGACCATCATGCATCAGAGCCGGTCTTGCCCCCTGCCCTTGCAGTCGTTAATCCGAACCGGCTCGATGAGCCGCCGACTTATACCTATCTCGCTGCGGTAGGCGTGACCTATCTCTTTGTCATTACCGTTAATCGCGAACTGCGCAGCCGGGGTTTTTATAACGATCAGCGCCCGGAACCGGATCTTATGCAGTGGCTTGATTTGGTTGCCATGGGGACGGTGTGCGACGCGGTGAAGCTTGTTGGACTTAATCGAGCTTTTGTCGCCCAAGGCCTCAGGATCGCCGCGCAACTCCGCAACAAGGGCATCGCTGCGTTGGCAAAAGCGGCGGGAGCTAGAGCGATGGATGCTTATGCGGCAGGGTTTATGATCGGGCCGCGCATCAATGCGGGGGGACGCATCGGGGAGTCCGATCTCGGCGCACGGGTGCTTTCAACGGACGATCCGGGCGAGGCGTTGGGGCTTGCGGAGAGGCTTAACGCCCTCAATGCCGAACGGCGCGAAATCGAGGCGCGGGTTCTTGCGGAAGCCGAACGCCTGACGCTTGAAGAGAGTCTGCCGATGGCGTTTGTGGCGTCGGAGAATTGGCATCCCGGCGTTATTGGGATTGTGGCGTCCAGGCTTAAGGACAAATTCAGGCATCCTGCGCTCGTTGTCTCGCTTGAAGGAGACACCGGGAAAGGATCGGGGAGGTCCTTTGGCAACATTGATCTGGGTGCCAATATCATCGCGGCACGGCAAGCGGGTCTTCTTGTGAACGGCGGGGGGCACAAGATGGCCGCCGGATTTACGGTTGAGCGTGCGAAGCTCGATGCGCTCCGCGATTTTCTTTCCGAACGCATTGGCCGTCAGATGGAAGCCGAGCCGCTCACCCCCACCCTTTCGCTTGACGGCCTTGTTGCAGGTCCTTCATTGCAGGTGGATTTTGGGCGTCAGATTGAAAAGCTTGGGCCTTTTGGGTCGGGGAATTCCGAACCCCGATTTGCCCTCGCGGACTGCAAAATCGTCAGGGCCGATACCGTGGGGGAAAAACACGTCAGCATCATCTATGCACAAGGGGGCCAAAGCGGCAGGGGCATCGCTTTTCGGGCTTTAGAGAGCGACTTGGGCCAGGCCCTGCTCCAGAAGCCGAATCGATTGCATCTGGCCGGACATATACGAACAGATGAGTGGCAGGGGAATACACGCATCCAACTGCACATCAGCGATGCTGCTATCGCGAAGTAAGCTATCCTTGCTTACATTCCCCTAAATCGAACATTTTGCGAAATAACATTTCTGTTTTTTGACATTTTATTACTATTTACTCTACCTCACCAACGTTAAACCTCTGTTTACCAATTAGGGTTAATTTTTTATTACCAACCATCAGCTGCATTTACCATGTTATGCAACCTGAAGGTTGCACCCGGCCTCTTCTATTCTCAAAAACAGCATCAGGGAATCGGCTATGAGCAGCTTCATCCATAACTATAAAATCAGTACCAGGATCTATGTCGGCTTCGGTATCGTCTTGACGCTACTCATCATAGTCGGCTGGATAGGCATTAATTCTCTTAATCTTACCTCGGAACGAATCGAAAGTTACGAGTCGGTGTCGGCCAACTCGGTACGTGTCGCCCAAATCAATGCCGATGTCGCGGAAATGCGCCGCAATGTCGTTCGCTTCCAGTTCACCGGCGACCAAAAGTCGCTTAAGAAAATTTCCGAGACCGAAGAAGATCTTAAAAAGAACCTTGATGACGCGGTCACTGCTACTCTCGATCCCGGGCGCCTCGAAAAACTGAAACGGATGGACGAGCTTTTTGAGGTCTATTCAAAAGACTTCTCGCAAGTTCCCGCCGCTTACAATGAAAAAGTGAAGGCGACCGATGAGTTATTCGCCCTTGGCGGAAAAGCCATGGCGACACTCAACTCGATCATGAAATCTGCTCGTGAAGACAACGATCAGGAAGCTTTGACGGCTGCAAATCACGCGCAAGAGGAACTGATGCTCTCCCGCGTTCTTGCCCTGCGCTACATTGCAGAGCCGACAGACGACCACAAAGCGAATATCGACAAACAACTCCCCGATCTCGCGAGTAAAGCGGATCGCCTTGTCGACGCTCAACGTCATGCGACCCGCAAGCAGGAAGCC
Source organism: uncultured Rhodospirillaceae bacterium (assembly GCA_964559415.1). GTDB lineage: Bacteria > Pseudomonadota > Alphaproteobacteria > UBA9219 > UBA9219 > CAIXLI01. Next base: position 4,221 of record CAZLIG010000102.1, on the reverse strand, counting down.
AAGCAGTTTGCTGAAGCCGCCGAAAAATACAAAAGTAACTTCAACACCATTTCCGGTGCCATAAATGCCATTAATGACGCCATTAATGTCAAAATGGTCGCTACGGGTGCCGAGTTCACGAAACTTGCTCAGGAAACGCTTTCGTCGCAGCAGAAATATCTGGAAGAGCTCGGAAAAGCGGCTCTTGCGGATACCGATACTTCAGCCAAAACAGGCGGAATGCTTTCGGCTATCGCTCTGCTCTTTGGCCTTGCGGCTGCTTGGTTTATTGCTTCAGGAATCGTCAATCCCGTTAAGGCAATGACCCAGACGATGAGCTTGCTTGCCGAGGGCGACAAGACTGTCGACATTCCTGCAACCGATTACAAGGACGATATCGGCTTTATGGCGAAGGCTGTTCTTGTTTTCAAGAAGAACGCCATCGAGAACGAGCGGCTTCAGAGAGAGCAGGAAGAGAACAAGCGCAAAGCCGAAGAAGCTCGCAAGCAAGCGATGCTCGATCTGGCCGATACGTTTGAGAGCCAAGTCGGCGGCATCATCAATGCCGTTACTGCGGCTACCGTCCAACTTCAGGCGGCGGCGAAGCAGATGGCTGCCACAGCGACCGAAACCAGCGCTCAAGCAACAACAGTGGCGTCGTCCGCCGAGGAATCTTCGGGCAATGTGCAGACCGTTGCGGCGGCGACTGAAGAAATGACGGCTTCCATCCGGGAAATCGCCAAACAGATGGAGAATACGAAGAGCATTGCCGTCAAGGCGAACGATGAGGCTCACAAGACCACGAAGGTTATGGAAGCCCTGTCCGACGACGTGTCGAAGGTCGGCGGCATCATCAACCTGATTAACGACGTTGCCAGCAGGACCAATTTGCTTGCGCTCAATGCCACAATCGAGGCGGCTCGTGCCGGAGATGCCGGTAAGGGCTTCGCGGTTGTCGCAAGCGAGGTCAAAGGGCTGGCCAATCAGACTGCTAAGGCCACGGAAGAAGTTGCCTCGAAGATTGCCCTTATTCAGGGCGGGACGGCGGAGGCGGTCAGTGCGATCACCTCCATCGTCGGCGTTATCGGCGAGATGCAGACTATCAGCGCGAATGTGGCTGCGGCTGTCGAAGAGCAAGGGACGGCAACGAAGGAAATTTCGCGTAACGTCGAAGAGGCGTCGGTTGGGACCCGCGAGGGTTCCAAGAACATCGCCTCGGTTGGCGAGGCTGCGCAACAAACGGGAAGCGCTGCCGCTCAAATCAGCGCTTCCGCGAGCGAATTGTCCGTTCAGGCGGATAATTTGAAGCGCGGGGTGGCCTCATTCCTTGATACCGTGCGCGGTGGAAGTCACGCTTAACCTTTAGCCGCTAAGGCAATATAGGGGGGTTAGGGCCCGACAGGCCTTAACCCCTTTTATTATGAGGCTCTTTGTGGCAAAACAGGCCTTATGACACATAAAGAACCGCTTCCTCCTCTTGCTTGTATCGTCCTTGCTGCGGGCATGGGCACACGCATGAAGTCTGACCTTCCCAAGGTGTTGCATCCTGTTGCGGGGGTGCCGATGCTTCGCCATGTGCTTGCTGCTTGCGAAGAGGCTTCTGCCGATCAGATCGTTGTTGTCGTTGGTGCGGATGCTTCGGCTATCAAGCAAGTCGCGGCTCCTCATGCGTGCGTCGTTCAAGAGAAACCTCTCGGGACGGGAGACGCGGTTAAGGCCGCGCGCAAGTCTCTTGTTGATTTTGCCGGGGATATCATCGTTCTTTTTGGGGACGGGCCGCTGATTACAGCGGACACGCTACGGCATATGCAGGTCAAGCGTCGCGAGATGGATGCCGCCGTCGTGGTTGCGGGGTTCTCGCCGGAAAATCCGGCGGCTTATGGACGCCTTATCATCGATGAATCAGGCAACCTTTCCGAGATTATCGAGGCCTGCGAGGCGACCGAGGAGCAAAATGCGCTCAAGCTTTGCAACGGCGGCATCATGCTGTTCAATTCGGCGAAGCTTTGGCCCCTGCTCGATCAGATCAACGACAACAATATGAAGAAGGAATTCTTCCTTACCGACTGCGTGGCTCTGGCTCAGCAAGGCGGCGATACGGCGGTGGTGGCCGTTATTTCAGAGGACCAAGTTTTGGGGATCAACACGCGCATCGAGCTTGCGTATGCGGAGAAGCTGATGCAACAGCGCCTGCGCGAGAGGGCGATGCTTGCGGGCGTCACTATGACCGATCCCGACACGGTTTTTCTTTGTGCGGATACGAGATTTGGACGCGACATTACTATCGGGCCGAATGTTGTGATTGGATCGGGCGTTGAGATTGGCGACAGGGTTGAAATCCGAGCGTTTACGCATATTGAGCAGGTGAAGATTGAGCGCGCGGCTATTGTTGGGCCGTTCTCACGCATACGCCCCAATTCGGTGATCGGGGCTGAAGCGTATGTCGGGAATTTTGTCGAGGTCAAGAACAGCACCATCAGCCCAGGGGCGAAGGTGAACCATCTTTCCTATGTCGGCGATTCCAGCGTAGGGGCGAAGGCTAATATTGGAGCGGGAACGATTACGGCCAACTATGACGGCTTTAAGAAGCATCATACCGATATCGGGGCTGGCGCTTCTATTGGGTCCAATGTCGTGCTGGTCGCTCCGGTGAAAGTTGGCGAGGGGGCGCTAGTGGGTGCGGGAAGCGTTATTACCAAGGAAGTGCCGCCGGATGCCTTGGCTTTTGCCCGCGCAAGGCAAGAGAATAAGGCCGGATGGGCGAAAAGGCTTAAAGAGGAAAAGGCAAAAAAGTAGGCTGTTTTGGGGTACTTTGCCTCGAAACCTCATAGTAGAGGCCTTGGTTTTCGATTAGGCTTGACAAATTGGAGCATTTTCACGACATTGCGCCCTCCTCCCCGTTTGAGGGTATGAGGCTTCGGTGGTGTGCCGGATAGAAATTTAGGATTTACGCTATGGCTAAAACAAAGAACGATATCAAGCTGGTTAGCTCCGCCAACACGGGCTTCTTTTACGTGACCAAGAAGAACCCCAAGAATAACACCAACAAGCTTGAGCTTAAGAAGTACGATCCGGTCGTGCGCAAGCACGTCACGTTCAAGGAAGGCAAGATCAAGGAAGCCAAGAAGTCGTAAGCTTCTGCTCCGGTCTTTTCTCTCACTCAAAACAAGATAATGGTGCGCGCTTTTGGGCTTATGGTTGTGCAACGTTGTGCGGCCTGGGAGTCTTATGCCTCGCGGACGCTCGGCGCTGGATCCCGGCTTTCGCCGGGATGACGATGGGGCTTCGGAAACTAGGCGCTGGGTGATGTCCAGCACCTAAGACAAATCCCTTAGATGTCAGCGGTGCATTGAGGGCACTTGGTTGCCGCGCCTGGGACCTTTGACGTGCAGCGGGGGCAGGCCTTCATTACGGGTTCTGGCTTCTTCGGCATAAACCGGGTGATCTGTCTGACCGTGATGAAGATCACCAGGGCGACAATCAGAAAATCAACGACGTTGTTTAAAAAGATACCGTAATTCAGGGTCGGCGCGCCTGCTGCTTTTGCTGCAGCCAAGGAAGGATAGTGGTCGCCGTTCAGTGTCAGGAACAGGCTCGAGAAATCGACCTTTCCGAGAAGCAGTCCCACCGGCGGCATGATGATGTCGCTCACAAGAGAGCTGACGATTTTCCCAAATGCGCTACCGATGATGACGCCTATTGCGAGATCGATGACGTTGCCGCGCGCGATGAAATCGCGGAAGTCCGTAGCCACTGACATGAGCACCTCCTAGTTGAGTTAGGGCGAGGATATGTCGAATTTGGTGATTCTGGATAGAGAGTCGTTCAGGCTCGAAACGAGCTGAAGAATTTTTGTCTATGTCCGGGTGTTTTCGCGGCGTTCGATATAGCTGGATGCCGAAATGCTTTTCTTTTATTTATTCCAATTGGTTAAGAGGTAACATTGCGTCAATAAAGTTGATTTCAGCCTCGTGTACATTTCTCTAAGCTACCGGGGTTGTTCAATCAGGGGATACATCTATGTGCGGCATTGTCGGAATGATTGGTAAGCGTCAGGCATCCACCTTCCTTTTGGAGGGTTTGCGGCGGCTTGAATATCGCGGTTATGACAGCGCGGGCATCGCGACGATTTCGAACGGCAAGATCGACCGGCGCAGGGCCGAGGGGAAGCTCGACAGCCTTGCAAAGAAACTGCAGGAGGAACCGCTTCCGGGGAACGTCGGCATCGGGCATACGCGTTGG
>CAZLIG010000101.1:797-8394 GCA_964559415.1 uncultured Rhodospirillaceae bacterium | reverse complement strand
AGGCGCCTCTTCGCCGCACCTCACCTGTGAAAGTGCGCACAACCGGAGGAGGTTGGGGAGTTCAGATAGGAGCCTTCAGCAATGCCGAAGCGGGGCGGCAAGCTCTCAAGAACATAATCACGACCATCCCTACAGGTTCCGGAAAGCCAGAGCCTCACCTCCAAAAGGTTGCGGCTGGCGGCATTGTCATGTACCGCGCCCGCTTGATGTCGCTGGATAAGAATACTGCCCAGAACATTTGCGCCCATCTTAGCCAGCGCGGCAAAAGCTGCTTGACTGTGGAGCCATAAGAGGCAACAAACCCAAGTCTGACGTGGTTGTTGCCGGTATGTGATAGTCCGTCCTAATTCTGTGTGCGAGTGAATTTCAATGCGCCCTTCCAACCGTCTGCGCGACCAAATGCGTTCCGTTTCCTTGACTCCCGGCTTTTCCAAATACGCGGAGGGTTCATGCCTTGTTAAGTTCGGCGATACGCACGTTCTCTGCACCGCGAGCGTGGATGAAAAGGTTCCTTCTTTTCTGCGTAACACAGGGCTTGGCTGGGTGACGGCGGAATACGGCATGTTGCCGCGCGCCACGTCCGAACGAACCGACCGTGAAGCCGCTAAAGGCAAGCAGTCGGGCCGTACGCAGGAGATACAGCGTCTTATTGGCCGGAGCCTTCGAGCGGTCGCTGACAGAAAATTATTGGGCGAGATCCAAATCAAGGTCGATTGCGACGTCCTCCAAGCCGATGGCGGCACGCGCACCGCGTCCATCACGGGCGGCTATGTTGCGCTTGCACTCGCTTGTCGTCATCTGATGAAGACGAGGAAGCTGACCGCGAACCCCATCATTACCTCAGTCGCTGCTGTCTCCTGTGGAATTTATGATAACGAGGCCGTTCTCGACCTCGATTACGCCGAAGATTCGAACGCCAAAGTCGATTCAAACTTCGTGATTACCGCGAACGGAGGCATCGTCGAAATCCAAGGAACGGCGGAACACGACCCTTTCACCGAAGCGCAGTTCAACGAAATGCTCAAACTTGCCAAAAAAGGCATCGCAGAACTCACTGCGCTGCAAGCCGGTGCGTTGGGTTAGCGTTTGCCGTTCTGGAGAGAGAGGCCGCCTTTAGGCGGTTCATTGATCGGCACCGCTTTCTCCCACATAGACTCAAACTGATGCAAGAAAGCGTCCGCGACCAAGTTGGAGTCGATGATAACGATTCGGACCGGCCTGCTTTCGCAAAAAACGCGAATGGCGCATTTATGGTTATAAATATAGAAGGGCACTGAATCGACATACGACTTGGATATGAGCCGATATTCGCAATAATCCGGCGCCGGAAGCCGCTGCGGGTTCTCGGTAACGAGGCAGCGCACAGTGATAAAGTGCTTGATAGTCCTCATGCGCGCGCGATGGACATCGGCATAGCTTCCCATCATGTCAAAGAACTGGTTGGGATCGGGGACTACGAGAGAGATGTTCCCGAGCTTGGCCTTGATGATGGTCTGGTACACATCGTCATAAAACGCCTTAACGCCCTCGGCACCCTGAAATACGTCGATGTCGTCTGGGCGATGCCGCACGCCATCCGGAGGCAAGAACTCAAGGCCAGCCCCCTCCAACGCATTGCGGATGCGTCCGTTAGTTGAGCCTCTCGGAGAAATGGTGCCTGCCTCAAGCTTTCGAGCGGTTGCAACCGATATCCCTGCAGCATCCGCGAATTGTTCCTGCGACCAGTCGAGGAGAGCGCGAGCCGCCTTGATCTGTCTTCCTAACAGTGCCCTTTCCTGAGGCATGAATGACTACCCTTGTGTGAGTTGTAACCTCTAATGGTAGATATATATCATTAAGCAGTTTCTACGCGAGCTCGAAATTTCAAAGGTTTACCCATTCGGGATTGGCGAAAGTATATCGGGGTGCTATCAGAATGGGACCATAGTGAGGAGCGGATAAAAATCAGTACTCGGGATATTGAAAAAAGATGAAAACAGGCATTGCATATTTCTTCAAAATCCGCTCAGAGTTAACGCGGTGCACAACAAACGAGGTCCTGTCATGAACCGGCGCGACCAGGAACAAGAACTTCAGCTGCAGCTTACGACGTTGGAATTTTTAGCGACGGTTTTGCGCAGTGAAGGCTTTGCTTCCGACAATCTCATTCCACAAAGCTGGGAAAACGTCTGCGCAATCGAAGAGGGAAAGCGCATCCGCGCGCGCAAGAAGAAAGAAGCGTCGCGCCGCCCTCAATCTTCCAAACGGTTTAAAAAGAGCGCGTAAACCGCCGCACCGCCACACCATAGCAGCGGGGTGATCACGATGAGTTTATATTCTTGACCGCGAAGTAAATCCGACATACGATTTCAAAATGGCAACGAAAACCCGCAACTGGTCGTTTCTTTTCTGGCGCTCCTAGCGCCACACATTCGCTTGCCCATAATCAAAATTTGTACTTTGTTGTCTCTGAATGCCGCAGCTGCGCCTATTGGAGCGCAACAGGTACAGCTAAAACCCTTAACTTGAGAGGCGATAATGGATAACCCTCAGCGAGGCTATTTCGGCCAGTTCGGCGGGATGTTTATACCGGAAGTTCTACATACAAACATCGAAGAGTTGATCCGGCACTACAAGGCGGCAAGAAGCGACCCCTCTTTTTGGGCCGAGTACAAAGCGCTCATGAGTTCCTACTCATGTCGTCCGACTCCGGTCACCTACGCGGAAAATTTGTCGGAGTACCTCGGCGGCGCGCAGATCTACCTCAAGCGCGAAGACCTGAACCACACCGGCGCGCACAAGGCGAACAACGTGATGGGGCAGGGCCTTCTTACGAAGCGCATGGGCAAGAAGCGCGTCATCGCCGAAACAGGTGCAGGCCAACATGGCGTCGCCACGGCGACGATGGCTGCGAAGTTCGGCTTCGAATGCGAAATCTACATGGGCGAAATTGATGTGAAGCGTCAACGCCCAAACGTGTTCTGGATGGAACGCCTCGGCGCAAAAGTGAACGTCGTGAAGGACGGCACCAAATGCCTCAAGGATGCGATCAACGCCGCCTTCCGAGATTGGTCCTACAGCATGGACACAACGCACTATGTGTTAGGGACGGCTTGCGGTCCATATCCATTCCCGGAAATGGTCGCATGGTTCCAATCCATCATCGGTACCGAAGCGCGCGAACAGATATTGAAGGCCGCAGGCAAGCTCCCAAACCATGTCTATGCGTGCGTAGGCGGCGGTTCGAACTCTCTCGGAGTCTTCTCCGGCTTTTTTGACGATAAGGGAGTGGAACTTGTCGGCGTCGAAGCGGGGGGCAAAGGACTCGATACCGGAAAGCACGCCGCGCGCCTTATCTCCAAGGAAGGCAAGCTCGGCGTGGCTCAAGGCATGAAGACGATATTTGTCCAGGAAAACGAAGGTCAAATGCACGAAACGCATTCGATTTCGGCAGGGTTGGACTACATCGGCGTGTCGCCCATCCTCGCGGATCTTCACGAAAAGAAGAAGGTGCGTTTCGAAGCGGCAACCGACGATGAAGTCGTCGAAGCCGTTCGTCTCGTCATCCGCAAGGAAGGAATCATTCCTGCGCTTGAATCCGCCCACGCGTTTGCACAGGCGATCAAGGAAGCCCCAAAGATGAAGAAGGACGAAGTCATCCTTGTCAATCAGTCGGGCCGCGGGGACAAAGACATCTTCATCATTGCGGATGCCTTGAAAGACGACGAATGGGAAAAATTCATTATCGAGAAAGCGGAGGCGTACCGTGCTGGAAGATAAAATTATCGCATTGCGCAAGCAAAAGCCCATCTTGCTCATGACGCATCTGGTTTTGGGCCATCCGTCCTACGATGAGAACCGCAAAGTCATCCGCGAGATGGTCAAAGCGGGCGCGGAAATCATCGAAATGCAAATCCCGTTTTCCGAGTCATGGGACGGTGCAGTAATCCTGAAGGCTAACGATCAGGCGCTGAAAAACGGAGCCAACACAACGAAGTGCCTCGAGTTTGCAGACAGCATCCGCAAGGAGTTCCCAAACACGATCTTCGTTTTTATGACCTACTACAACATCCTCTTCGCCTACGGCGTGGAGAAGTTTGTGGAGAAGGTGAAGTCCATCGGCATTGAAGCGTTGATTGTCCCGGACATTCCCCCCGAGGAAGGCAAGGAATACATCGACGCGTGCGACAAGCACAAGATCGCGTCGATATTCCTTTTCCCGCCGACGAGCACACACGAGCGCCTGAAGGTCGTCGCGAAGTCATGTAAGGGCATGGTCTACTGCGTCGGACGAAAGGGCGTCACCGGCTCCAAAACGACAATGGATAACGAACTTAAAGCCGTAATCCAAAAGTACAGAGAAGCAACCACGCTTCCTCTCGCCTTGGGCTTCGGAATTCAGGAGAAAGAAGATGTCGATGCGATCACGGGTCTGATCGATATTGCAGTCATTGGCACAAAGCTGGTATCGCTCCATCAAGACGAGGGTGCTACGGCGGTAGGTCGATTCCTGAAGAGCCTCAGGGCGTAATACTATCCATTTTTGGTAGCGCGGAGGAGCAACCCTCCGCGCCGCTCCCTGATTTTCCTTGAATATTCGAGAAAGCATTCCCGCCACACGGGACGCTGGCTAAGGAGATGTTCAACCGATAAGATGCGCAGATAAATTTTGCTCGCGTGCGTGCGCGAGCAAAGACTCTCCTTTGAGGCATTCCAAATGTCAGAGCGCGCATCAGAAGATTCCTTGAAGAAAATGTACATTACGGCTGCAGATGTCGGTGCGGTTCCCCAAAGACTTAACCCCGAGGAACTCAGACTGCTGCCGTCCAGTGAGTTCAAAACGCCGCCGGATGTTTCAACGCGAAAGCTTCTCGCTGACGCTGGTTGGAAAGAGTATAAAGAGCAAGGCCTTTTGTTGGTCATCCCTGAAGGCACGTCTCCCTGCATTGAGCGGCAGTATCTCGAAAACCTTCCTACCGAACAGGACAAGCAAAAGGTAGTTCTCGGCTTGGGAGAACAAGGCTGGGTGTTCGACTCCCTTGGCGATATGGTGTGGCCGTATAAAAAGGGCTGCAGCTACATCAATCCCGAGCTTCTTAAGCGCGTTAAAAAAGCGCCGAAGCTCCTCGAACATCTAAGATGGAAGGGTTGGACAAAAGCGGAGCCGGGCTGGTGGCGCACCGGCCCCATTTTTTCTCCGCATATCCCTGTCGACACGCCCAGCATGATCGCCGATGGATTGGAATGCGCAAAGCAAGGTGCCGCGATTGTGCATTTCCACACGCGTGCCATTGAACCCAATTATTACCCGGTGGACGGGATTGGCCTTGTCGACCTGAGCCGACAGCCAAATAAAATTCGAGAAGAAGAATTCCAGAAGATCATCGAGGCTTTTACGCAAGAAAGCCCAAAGACGATCCTCAACTTCTCAACAAGTGCGCGCGGAAACGTCGCAGAGTCCTCTAAGAACGACAGATACATCCATATGTGGATGACGCCTGATATTGGCTCGATGAGCAACGGAGGGGTGTTCTTCGCTGCGGGTGGCGGCTACTACAATGAACCGGGCTTTCTCGATTGTCTCCGTACGGAAATGCGCGAATATGGCGTTCGTCCGGAACAGGAGATATTCAGCCGCACCATGCTGGCGAACATTTTGGACGGATACGATGGCAGAAGGCCGGAGTCCGGGCATGAAATCGACCGCGTCCTGATTGTCGGATCAGGTAGTCCCCAACTGTTGATGCTTGTGGTTGGGGTTGACCAAAGCACCGAATTTCGCCAGCCGGGAGAAAAAAATGGCGACGACGACTCTCTGATCAAAGCCAAAGACATCGCCTTTATCCGCACCAACCTTGAAGGTGCGACAGAGGAGGGCCGGAATGCCGCAATCGACCAGACGTGCAAAAGCCTCCGTCCCATTGTGGGCGCCATTCGAAGCGGTTTTCCGGAGGGAAAGATATCCATTCTCATGTCGGGCATCCTGAGTTCCATAGCCGTAGACGTGGCGTGCAGGCTTGATCTGGATGGCATTCGCACCGGCATGGAAGATGCATTGACTGTGCGGGATCCAACAGTCCCGGGCGGCGTCCGAAAGGCCCGAAGCAGCGCAGAGCAGGTAATGGCCGTGAAGGATGAACTCCTTCAGCATGGCGTCGAGATTTATACCAGCGAGGAATTGCGGCGCGACCTGAACTTTAGGCCGGAAATAGGCTATGTTAGGCCCGATCTCCGCTGGAAAGCTTGCGCTGCCCAGACATTCGATCCTCATGCTGTGCTTGGATGCAAAGCTATGGAATTATGTATGTCTGGGTCAACGTGCCAATTCGATCAAGCGCTTGTGAAAATGGCTGAAAAGGAATTATGTCTATCCCGCAACCCGGAACTTTCTGTAACCGCTAACCGGGACCTAAATCGCCTTAGGAGATATAACAAGCTCGAAGATTGAAAAGTGGGCAAAGGTCATGACGGTTTTATCGCTTGCGGTTCTTTTCTGCGCGTGTTTCGCGGCCGGGATCATTAATACTCTGGCAGGAGGCGGTTCGTTCCTTACATTTCCGGCGTTGCTTCTCACCGGACTGAATGCGCGCGCCGCAAACATTACGTCAACCATTGCTCTTTTCCCCATGCAACTGAGCACCGGCTATGCCGGACGGAAAATGGCCGGGGACAGCCCTAACCTTACCCTCAAAGAGCTATGCGGGATCAGCCTCGTCGGAGGCGCAATCGGCGGAGGACTTCTGCTGCTCACAACCCCTCCCACATTTGCAAAGTTGGTCCCCTGGCTAATCTTGTTCGCAACAAGCGTTTTCGCCTATGGGAGCTTTGTGAAAAAGGCACGTGATCTGGAAGGTCGGCATCTGAACCGCAAAGGCTCATGGCTGAGCCAATTTCTTATAAGCATTTATGGCGGCTACTTCGGTGGCGGTATCGGCTTTTTAATGTTGGCCGCGCTTACGATGGCCGGAATGCCGATAAAGAAGGCAGGGGCCACAAAAAACATTCTTGCGGGCATCATGAACGCGTCCGCCGTAATCATCTTCCTGTTTTCAAAAGACATAGCATGGCTTCAAGCAGCCATTGGAGTGGCAGGCTCCGTCGCAGGCGGTCAGGTGGGGGTAAAGCTTCTGCATAAAGTCAATGAGCGGGTGCTTCGCATAGCAATCGTTATATTGGGAGTATCACTCACTATCGCGATGTTTTTGTTCCCAAAATAAAACGCACTACCGGCGCTCTCCTTCTTCCGCCTCCTCATTATTCTCTTCAACTTCGTCTTCGTCCTCGTCCTCCTCGTCTTCATCTTCATCCTCTTCGCCCTCATTTTCTTCGTCCTCGTCTTCCTCGTCCTCCAAACCAAGTATTTCGAGAATAGCCTTCATTTGCATCGGTAAATCCCCCGGCCAGCGTGCAGTAATAAAAGGCCCATCGACGACAACGGGTTCATTGGCGAACTCGGCTCCGGCGTTAGTAACCTCTTCTTGTACTTCAGGCCATGCTGCGATCCGGCGGCCTTTGATAACGTCCGCTGCCGCTAAAAGCTGAGGTCCATGACACACCGCGCCGATTTGGCGCTTGTCCGAAAAGAACTCCTTAACAAGAGCAACGGCCTCATCTAGCT
>CAZLIG010000101.1:0-787 GCA_964559415.1 uncultured Rhodospirillaceae bacterium | reverse complement strand
TTCTGCGGGAGCACTTCCTCCCGGCAAATAAAGAATTTCATAATCGTCGGAGTCCACATCCGAAAGGGGCAGCGTTTCCTTAAGACCAAGACCATGCTTCCCCTTAAATTGCCCGCCTTGAGGCGTGGCCACATCGACCTTAAATCCAGCCTCGATAAATCGATAGTACGGATAAAAGAACTCGATATCCTCAACACCGTCGGCAGTAAGCATCAAGACGAAGCGCGTGGCTTCGCGATTGGTGGTCTGGGGCTGATAGACGTCTTTCGGCCAGCTGGGCATGATCGGCTCCGTGAAGGATGAGGGGGCGGACGGGATGATGGTCCAAGTTCGAGATTATGGCGTTGATAACCATCAAAGGCAGGATTGACGTGTTTCGAGCGCAAATGTTACCCAGATAAGCGACGGAGAAACACGGCCATATTTTAGAGCCGGACTGTGGCCCGAAAAGGGATAGGCGAGAAATGCGTTTAGAAATTTTGACCGCGTGCCTGCTTGCAGGGGTTTTAATGGCACCCTGTAAGGCGTGGGCCATCGACCAAGACGACCTTATCCCGAGCATAGTCATCAAGCCAAAAAAAGCAGCCGCGAAGGTTCAAACAAGCGCGTCTTCCGTCAGCATCGTAGACCGCACCGAGATGGATGAAAAAGGAGCGGCGCAAATCCAAGACGCCTTGGAGGATGTGCCCGGAGTTGTCCTAAGCCGCAGCGATACTCCCGGCGGAAACTCAAGTCTTTTCATGCGTGGAACGGAGTCGAGCCACACGTTGGTGCTTTTAGACGGAAT
>CAZLIG010000100.1:5772-8446 GCA_964559415.1 uncultured Rhodospirillaceae bacterium | reverse complement strand
GGCGAAGTGCTGGCTGAGCGACTGACCGAGTGTGTCCACACATACAAGCACAACACCTACATTTTCATGTCCGAAACCGAGCGCCAGCGGAAAACCGACCTCGTGATCAAACTCCTTCAAAACATCCATACGCAGCTCGACAAGGCCGAAATAAGCGAAGACGCCCCGACCCCCGAAATTGACGAGCAGATAGTAGCGGGACTCGTTCCTGAGTTTACCGAAGCCCTCCGGATCCTGCCGTGGATCTCGACGGATATGCAAAAGCTCCTCAAATCCCCTTGGATGAAAGGCTTCCCCGGCAAAGTTGCCGAGTCGCTTTTCTGGGGTAACGGCGAGGAAAGAAAAGGCATCGGCAGTGGCAACGTGGAGCATGGTCGGCTTCCGAGCGTGCTCGCTGACCTTCTGGAACGCGAAGAAATGGGCGACTTCCGCACATACCGCACAGGCAGCTCCGGCGGGCCAAACCGCAAGGACAAAGGCGGTGCCGACCGCTGGCGCGAACAAAACTCCGGCTACCTGCGCACTGCCGGAAGAGTGCAATAACAGCTCCTCTCGTAAACCGAAAACAGTACTGCTCGGTTGTTAACCTTGTTGAGTCGTCTTAGGCTTGCTAAAAGGGAGCGGTATTTTATGCACTTTAACGAGGACCAATATGCCGTCGCAGGAATTTCGATCAGCCGAAAAAGAAGTATCTCAAAATCCAAGGCAAAAGCTGGCGAACAAAGTATTTTGGGCAGTCCAATCACTGGGTACCGGGATCTCTATCTTGTACTACGACAAATTCGTATACCCTGCGGCGCTGGCGCAGCAGGCACAACTCCCTGGCACTAATCCCGGAGCTGCACTGATAACCGGATCTCCAACCGCGAATTTCATCTTTGCGGCCGTAGTGTGTGTTGTTCCGGCTACCGTCTTGGCTTTAGGTGCTCGTAAAAAGGTCGCAGGCCGTCCCGAGGCTAAGCGCAAGATTTCAACGATGGACAACAAGCCTCTATAGTTTTCAGCCAAAGGATGGGCAAAAGCCAAAATCCTATCTGTTAATCAAAAAAGCTGGCCGCAAACCGCAGATTGTCCTTTTTTATGCTCGCCAATTTTAATAGTTTGGAGGGCTGATAAATTAAGGATAGTACGCGCCGTTAAATTAGACGCACCAATTTCCAATAGTTGAGGCTTCAGACATGGCTCAAACATACGCTCAAAAAGCACCGTTCAACGACTGGTGGTACTGGTCCGAATGCCTTGTAAAAAGGCTTCGCACGATGGGAGAGTTGTATTCTGAAAACGGCGAAATCGAGCGCGGAGATATAGCGAAAGATTGGGCTAAGCGCCTGAAAGACAACTGCATGACGCCGATCATGGCAGCCCGCAAGGGCATGAAGACCGACGAACAGAAGGCCGAGGTCAAAAAACTTGAAGAAGCAGCGATCTTCAACGCCGCCGAAATGTTCCGCGAGTTGCTCGTAAACTTGCCGTTTATGTCGGCGGCCATACAGGATTTCCTCGGCGTCAACTACATGGACGCTAAGTGGGAAGATCCAAACGAGGATAAAGAAGAGATCGACGAAGACACCGGCATAGCGAAGAAAAAGAAGAAAAAAGGAACAGGCGACCAGCGCATCACCGAACTGTTTTGGGGTCCGAAAGCGCGTCAGGATGAAGGCATCCGCAGCGGAAAGATCGAAGACGGCGGCTTGCCGGGGATTCTTTATAATATGTTGATGGCGGAAAAAACGACCTCGAGCCGCCAGCCGACGGAATACGGCCAGGCAATGATGGCGTCCGCGATGCAGGCGGGCTTGGCGACAAACATGGCAAAAATGGAGAGAATGGGAATCCAGGTTAATTTCAAACCCGGCAGTTCAATGTAATCATGCAGGAAAATCAGGACACAGAGCAGCAAGAAGAAAACGTTATTCCACTCCACGACGAAGAAGCCTTCGCCTCGATGCGCAAAGCAGGGCAGTTGGCAGCGGAGCTACTGGACTACATAACGCCCTACGTCGTCCCCGGCGCGCGCACCGGCGATCTCGATGATATGCTCGATAAATACACGCGTGACTATGGCGCAGTCTCGGCCCCGATGGGCTACAGAGGCTACCCGCGCGCAACGTGCATTTCGATCAATCACGTCGTCTGCCACGGCATCCCGGGAGACAAGAAGCTAGAGGAAGGCGACATCGTCAATATCGATGTCACGCCCAAGCTCGACGGCTGGTACGGCGACACGAGCCGGATGTACTGCGTCGGAGACAAAGTCAGCCTTAAGGCGCGTCGTCTCGTAGACATCACCTATGAATGCCTCATGCTCGGCATCGATCAGGTCAAGCCCGGCGCAACGCTAGGCGATGTTGGCTATGTGATCCAGCAGCACGCTGAGAAGGCCGGTTTCTCAATTGTGCGCGATTTCTGCGGCCACGGCACGGGCAAGGTTTTCCATTGCCACCCTTCCGTCGTCCACTTCGGCAGACCGGGGCAGGGCGTCGTTATAAAGAAAGGAATGATCTTCACCATCGAGCCGATGGTAAACACGGGAAAGTATGACGTAAAAGTCCTTTCCGATGGCTGGACGGCGGTCACAAAAGACAAATCGCTCTCCGCCCAGTTCGAGCACACCATCGGCGTAACCGACACCGGCTGTGAGATATTCACTCTGTCCCCGAAGGGCCTCCACCGT
>CAZLIG010000100.1:0-5762 GCA_964559415.1 uncultured Rhodospirillaceae bacterium | reverse complement strand
CCGTCCCCCTTACGATCTGACGAAAACCGCCTAATGACTTTGCTCACAAAGCATCGGCCCATAACCCTCATTGTCATTCCGGCGAATGCCGGAATCTGCAAAAAAAGGCCATGACCGCCGACCCCAAAGGAACCCGCATAGCAGTCGCCATGTCCGGCGGCGTCGATAGCAGCGTAACCGCGAAGCTTTTGAAGGAAGCCGGATACGAAGTCATCGGCATCACGCTCTTGCTCCAGCCCTCCGACGCCGAACCCTCCCACATCGCGGATGCCCGACGCGTGGCCGAAAAGCTTAACATCCCCCATCACGTCCTCGACGAAACCGAAGCCTTCTCCAAAGAAGTCATCGCTGCCTTTGCCGACAGTTACCTGCGTGGCGAAACGCCTCTCCCCTGCGCCATATGCAACAAGCGCATTAAGTTCGGCGTGCTGATGCAAAAGGCCCGCGAACTCGGCGCTCAAGCCTTAGCAACAGGCCATTACGCCCAACGCATTGTGGGTGCAAGCGGTGCGGAGCTTCATTGCGCCGCCGACTTGCGGCGCGACCAAAGCTATTTTCTGTTCGGCCTGTCCCAAGAGCAACTCGACTTTGTCCGTTTCCCGCTCGGCTCCTTGTCTGGCAAGGACGAAACCAGAAGCCTCGCCGCTCATTATGGACTTCCCGTCGCCGACAAACCCGACAGCCAAGACATCTGCTTCGTCCCCGGCGGCGACTACGCCGCGCTAGTCAAGCGTCTTCGCCCCGAAGCAATCAAACCCGGCGATATCGTCGATGAAAAAGGAAACGTCGTTGGCCGCCACGAAGGCATCATTAATTTCACGGTAGGCCAGCGCAAAGGCATCAACCTGAGCAACAGAGTAGGGGAGAACAACTCCCCTCTCTTCGTCCTCCGCCTAGATGCCCAAAACAACCGCATCGTCGTAGGCCCAAGATCGTCCCTAGCCCAGCGCCGCGTAATCCTTCGCGATGTAAACTGGCTCGCCTCCGAAATCCCCGAAGAGGGCCTCCCCGTCCACGTCAAACTCCGCTCCGCCCAACCTCCCACCCCCGCAACCTTCCGCATGGAAGGCTCAAAAGGCATCATCGACCTCGCCCAACCCGTCTTCGGCGTAGCCCCCGGCCAAGCAGGCGTAATCTACAATGAAACCCGCGTTCTCGGCGGCGGCTGGATTGAAATATCCTAGGAGACAGGGGCTGCAAGCATTCCGGGCCTGCATACATTTGACGGTCGCTCTACCCGCGGGGCAAAAGTGCAGCTGCTTTGCTTGTTGTGGACGACCGACAATTCCTCAGGCATCTGAATGTCCGACGAGCTTTCAACCTGCATCCCCTTGGCGTGAATTTTCTGTGGGAGCCGGAAGTTACGGCAATTCTCTAGTAGTAGATATCCCGTTATCTGCCCATCCGAAAGCGTTGTATCGTTAGTGATGTATGCCGAGAAGTCACCCGCCTTGTCGAATTGCAAGTCAAGCCCCGAGCACTGATGAAGCTGGATCGAATCCGTAGTGCCTGCGCAAATCCGCCGGTCCTTCATCGTGTGCAGGGTAAGTTTATCGAACGTGATGTTTTTCCTGTCGTGATATTGAAACAGGGGATCCTCGACGACACCGTCAAGATATTGCACTTCTTTCAGGAAAAGATTTTCCGCATGAAAGCCGCGAGGCAAGGACGCGAATTTCACTCCGTTGAACGTCACGTCCTTTGCCGTGGCACCTGAAAACTTGGCTTTCTCGCAGTCAAAGAATCTCACTGCGGAGAAATCCCCGCACGTGATCTCAGCCTTCGGCATCTGCGTCATTACGAGGTTGTCGCAAAGAATATTTTTCCCCAAAACGCCTTCTTTCAAACGTCCGGAATCCGGCGACCGCACGAAAAGGCTTTGCACGCCCATAAGGTCGAGTTCGCCGAATGTTACTCCTTCATCAAAAAGGGCCTCTTTCACGCTCGAAAGCCTAAGGAGATCGATCTGTTTCGGATTTGAAACCTCAACGAATGGACATTGATATATCTTGGCATACTCTATGCCCTCATTGAGCTTCAAAGGCTGGTCAACCTTCCACACTTCAAGGTCGCCGACCGTGGAATTCCCATGAAACGAAACTTTTGAGGTAACATTAAGATGAAGGCTGGAGATGTGAGCACCGTCCATAACGGAAACATCTCCGCAAGTCGAAGACCTGATACTGCCAAACTTGCCTTTACCGATTTCGACATTTTTCACCCGGTTCAGCTCGATCTGGTTCGCCTGCATATTCTCGTCAAGCTTCATCGAGGGGACTTCGGAGAAACTAATCACGGTCGCTTCAAGCTTCTCCGGCATCACTGGCAAAGTTTTGCTGATAAACAACTTGCCATGAATTTTGAAATCTCTCGGCAGCCTCTCAAGCTTCAAAAAGCTCGCATCCAAGTTCCCCTTAATCTCAGCACGCTCCGGCAACTCATAAATACTTAAAAGCCTATATGGCTCATCGGAATTTTCGCGCCCCATCGCCACGCCGCAATGAGAAATGTCCATGTTGTCGGGAACGCTCCATCCGTTAGTCATAATAAAGGAACTAATCAAGCGTGTATATTTGCCAACAGGAGCCTTGTTCTCCTTCCCTTGGCACTGAACGATCTTGCCGTCGTCCACTTCGATCGTCACATGTGGCTGGTTCTCGGCATCTCTAAGCGAATAATAAGCCTTCTTTTCATCTTCAAGCTTTCTGTCATAACCGCCGCTACCGATGCAGTGCCCCATCAGAGTCCCTTCTCGTTTAAGAGCCTCCTTCGTCAAAAGCCGCACCCAGGTCAACCCGCTTTCCGGAACGCTTGCGACGGTCTTGATAAAGCCCTTATCAATCTCTTCCTGCGTCTTGGTCCCAATGAACCTGTCGCCGTTTTCCGCAAGCTCCCGCCTGATCTGTTCTTGAATATCCGCATCCGCGATATGCCAAAGCGCATCAAGCGAGTCCGCCTTGTTCAACCGCAATAGCTTCCCATGTGCGTCGCGCTGCTTGGTCCATTCAGCATCTCTCACCACCGCGCCCAAAACCCAGTCGACAATGTGGTTCACCTTGCCCATATACGAGGCATCCTGCCGAGCCGCATCGGCATCGAAGCGAAAGAGCAGGGGCGTCTCTGAAGAGGCCCCAACCTTCACCATCCCAACGCTTTCCTTTTTCAAAACGCGCGGAAGCGCCTCCTGCAAAAGCGCCTCGACCTTCTTATCGCCATTGCTTAGTTCGCCCACAAAAGCCGTAAGTTCGCCCTCGTTGATGATTTTCCGTTGCGCCTGAGCCTCAGTATTCTTGAGATCGGTCCTCTCGCTATTCTTTTTCTTAAGATTGGATTTCTTCTCCATGTCCGCATTGGCCATGGCCCAAAGAGCATCCAAAGAGTCGATCTTGCTCAGGCGCGCGATCATCCCATCCTGATCCAGCCCCGAAATCCAGCGCTTGTTAGTGGCAGCCGCCGCCTGCGCCCACTCGACAACGCGGTTAACCTTCGCCGCCGTCTCTGCATCGTTCAGACTTTTGTTCCAGAGAACTTTAGGGAGCGTCTGCTGCAAAATCTTGTCGACCGCGTCATCGCCGTGGCTAAGGCGACGCAAGAAATGCGCTAAATCGTTTTTATCGAGAAGGTTAGCCATGTCTGGATGCTGCAAATAATAAGTACTTGAGCAGTATAAGGAAAGTAATGAAATTCCCCAAGGGGTGATAATACTTTCATTAACCAGTCGTGACCGAAAAACGTGAAAATCCAATGCGTTTCGTCAATAAACAAGATACGTAGCCAGAGAAGTCCCCCAAAAGCAACCCCGTAAAAAGTAAAACGCCTCTCCGCCCAACCCGCCGTCGCAGCCACCTTCCGCAAGCAGGGCGACAAAGGCATCATCGAATTGGCCGAGCCAGTCCCCGGCGTCGCCCCCGGCCAAGCTGGGGTAGTCTACAGTGGGACCCGCGTCCTAGGCGGCGGCTGGATACAGGCCAAACAGGAATAACTTAATTCTTGCTCAGTTCGAAAAGCGTTGCCTTGAAGTCCTGAATTTTTTTCGGTGACGTCGGCACCCGCTCTGTTCCGCCGATCTCGCATTTTGCCGAAAAATACTCCTGGCAAAGCTCCTGGCAATCTCTAACCTGCTTTTCATCGAGGCCAATGACAAAATACTCGCCTCCTTTTTTTGCAGGCAGGATGCCGGAAGCATTTGGATCCGACGCTGGTACTGAAGCAAGCTCACCCCAAATGGGATCTAGAACGTCCTCTCCTGGGATCTTGAAGCCCCATAGGGCCTCGGCCTTTTGAGGGTTAGCAGCAGTCATCGTTTCAGCTGCCGCCTTGCGTTCAGTCATCTTCGTGTTTTCCATAATTCCGTCTCTCGTTTCTCTGACCACCATCGGTCATGGTCAGAAACGTAAAGCGAGATAATTCTTTCACAAAGCGAAAGGTTGAGTAACACTTTGGGAAAACTAAAGGCGAGGTCAAACGAAACTAATCATGGTGTAAAATTCATCAATTAGCACGAATGCGAAAGTGGTAACAAACCCGCAGGGGTTGCTTATAGATTCCACCACCGCACGGGTTCTCCGACTCAGCAGTACCAGTGCGATTGGAACCATTCTATCGCGTCATACAGCGCGTCATACGCAGGCCTGTAGGTATACCCGAGTTCGTTTTGCGCCTTTGTCGACGAAAACCACATTTTATGCTCCGCCATGCGCAAGGAGTCGCGTGTTACAAGCGGCTCCCATTTGATGTACTGAGCCACATGCTCCATGACATAAGCGACGGGATAAAGAATATCGTGAGGCAATTTGATCTTAGGCGGAGAAAAACCTCCGATCTCGGCGATCATCTTTAAAATTTCGCTCAGCGTAAGATCGGTGCCGCCCAAAATATACCGTTCGCCGATTTTGCCTTTTTCCAGCGCAAGCACGTGCCCCTCGGCAACGTCGTCCACATGAACGATGTTAAGCCCGGTATCGACATAAGCAGGCATAAGTCCCTTAAGGGCGTTGATGATAATCTTGCCGGTGGGCGTCGGCTTGATGTCCCTCGGCCCGATAGGCGTAGATGGATTGACGATGATGGCGGGCAGGTCATGGTGGGAAATCAGCCGCCTGACTTCCTCCTCGGCGCGATATTTCGACTGCTTGTAAATCCCGATCATGTCGTCGTACGAAACCGGGGTGCTTTCCGTGGCAGGCGACCCATCTCCATGCAATCCGAGCGTGGCGACGGAGCTTGTATAAACCACGCGCTCCACTTTCGCATCGAGCGCCGCGATCATAAGCTCGCGCGTTCCGTCGATGTTAATGCGGTTCATGGCCGCCGGATCGGGCACCCAAATGCGATAGTCCGCAGCGACGTGAAAGACATTTTTGCAGCCCTTTATAGCGTCGGCATAAGAGGCATGATTGAGAAGGTCGCCCTCGAAAACCTCGATATCGAGCCCTTCGAGGTTAGTCCTGTCGCTCCCCGGCCGGGCGAGCGCACGGAGTTTATGTCCTCTGTCGAGCAGCTTGCGCGCCACTGCGGACCCAACAAACCCTGTAGCGCCCGTAATAAATGTCGTTTCAGACATATAGTCCTCCATAACCCCGCAATGGCCAAGGCTACCCTTTGTTTCTACGTTCCTTTTACCGAACGGGGGTTAACTCGTTGTTAAAGCCTTTTACACCTCTTTTTAAGGATAAAGCGCTACCAAGGAGGCGAAAGGAAACAAATCATGCCAGCGCCAAAAGCAACGACTCTTCTTGACCGCACCTTCGAAGAAGGCCTCG
>CAZLIG010000099.1:0-8447 GCA_964559415.1 uncultured Rhodospirillaceae bacterium | reverse complement strand
ATGGCAGTGCAAGGTCCCTGACGGAAGTATACCTCCGCTGGCAGGAAACAGCAACGATATTCACATCAACGAGGCGCTCAAGAATTACGAAAAGGTGTACCTGTCTCCGGGAGTATACACCATAAGCAACACGATCAATCTCGCCAGCGGAACGACGCTTTCGGGGTCTCGCGACGCCGTTATCAAGCTCATGTCCAACGCGAGGTGGCCGAAAGGAAAGGCAATGTTCTCGGCAAAAGGACTAAAGAACATTCGGGTAACGGGCTTCGAAATCGACGGAAACCGCGAAAACAATTCCTACCCCTACTCTCTGAGCGTTACCTGCGGTCATGAACGTTACACCATGTTCCATCTCGACCAGTCCTCGGATATCGAGATCGACCATATGTACCTTCATAGCAACTGGCATGACATCGTTCTCTCGACAAAAACCGGCAACCTCAACTTCCACAACAATATTGTCCGCTATCCCGGACATGACATTGTTGCCGCGTACGAGTCCGGAACGACGTACGTAACCAACAACTGCCTGAGGGTTCTGTGCAACAGCGGAGCGCGCGCCAACGGTCCGACCGGCCCGATGTATGTGATTAACAACACCATCACACGGGATCCCGGAACGAGGGCTTTCTCCGGGATTGAAGCCCAATATGCAAGCGCAAAGGTATATGACTGCAACAACAGCATCTATGAACTCCCGGACAAACATGGCCTGCTTTCGGGAGGAACGGTCCACGTCGGAGGGTGTCCGGTCTCACCCGCCAAGGCGATTAGCGCCTCGTCATGTAACGTCACGGACATCGACAAGTAGTCCGTGAAAGTAAAAAACCTGTTCTTATAGGTTGCAACTTGGCATAAGTTACAACCTATAAAGGCGGCTGAAAGATCGATCAAAATAGTTGAAGCGATTTTGTGGGGCAAAAAGCCCTTCGCTGCACGCCATTTTTGCGGGCGCGCTTTTGCGCCCTTGCAGCCCTGTTTAAAAGCTTGAAGCCAATGTCCGACACACAAGAAAAGCAACCCACCGAGAGCCAGAGCCGCATCGAGCAGCTCACCGAGGCCAACAAGGAACTCGAGCAGTTTGCTTACGTCGCCTCCCATGATCTGCGAGAACCGCTGAGAGTCATTGCCTGCTTCACGGAACTTCTAGCCAAGGAATACAGCACGAAGTTTGATGAAACAGCTCGCCAATATATGGAGATCAGCCGCGACGCAGCCAAAAAACTTGAAGCAACGGTTGCGGACCTGCTGGAATACGGAAGAATTGGGCATAACGAAGCCCCCATGTCGCCGACCGACTGCACCCGGATCGTCACCGAAGCGCAAGAGGTTTTGGCCGGCACGATAGAAGCGGCAAAAGCTTCAATGACATTCGGCAGACTTCCTACAATTAATGCAAATCCGCTTCGCCTTGAGCGCCTGTTCCGAAACCTTATCGGAAACGCGCTCACATATCATGCCCCGGGCAAGCGTCCTGTAATCTCGATCTGTGCCGAAGAAAGAGGCAATGACTGGCTATTTTCGATCAAAGATAATGGCATGGGAATCGAACCCGAATATCTTGAAGCTATCTTCGCCCCATTCAAACGGCTTCATACCGACGAATATTATAAAGGAACAGGCCTTGGTTTGGCGATCTGCAAGCGCATCGTCGCGAAAATGGGCGGAAACATCTGGGCAGAATCGACGCCGGGCATTGGCAGCACATTCTTTTTCACTTTGCCAAAACTGGCATAATTTGGACTTGAATCACGCGGACCTCGGCAGCACGACGACTTTCGTCCAGTATTTGACCATAATGCCGATTCCGGTCACGTACTCATTCAGGTCCACAGACTTCTGAATGAACCCGGCGGCTCCCAGTTTATAAGCCTCGACCATATCGCTGGTAGAGATGCTGTTAGTCAAAACAACCACCGGCACCCCCATAAGTCGCGAATTTTTTTTCATCGCCTTTAGGAAGTCCATCCCGCTCACCTTCGGCAGGGACAAGTCCAGAACAATAAGATCGGGAAGCGGCTGATTAAACTTGGGACCATGGTTCTGTAAAAAATCCATAGCAGAATCAGCCTCATGAAACGTGTGAACGTCCAAGGGCCCCTCGCATTCGCTTAAGGCCTTTTTGAACAAGATAACGTCTGCGGGATTGTCTTCAACAAGGAGGATGCGGAACGACTTAACCCGGGCCTTTTGGATAAGGCTGGAATCGATCCTGTCGCCAAGCAAAGGTTCGAGCTTGATCCCCTCAAAGAAAAAATCGGGCGGCACATTCAAAATGCGCGCGAAAAGAAGCAACTTCCCAGCGGAAACATGGCTTGCGCCAGTTTCATACTTCTGCATCTGCTGGTAAGAAAACCCCATCAGATCCGCAAGCTCGGTCTGGCTAAGCTTAAGAAGCTTGCGTCTTTCCCTGATGCGTTGCCCGATATAGGCATAAACCGAGTCCTGACGTTCCGAGGTATTCATGCCCTTCCTCTACAGCCCAGTTTGAGAAAAAATGATCGAATGAGTTCTACAACTTGCGATTGCAAGTAAATCATTCTAAAGTGATATTACATTTCGCACAATTACAAATTTTTTAGACCAATTCCGCTTTTTCGCGTTTGTTATTTTTCCAGAACAACCTTGCATATAATCGGTTTCATCGCGTTTCCAAAAATTACTTTTTAAATACTTTTAAAGGTGGCTCTCCTGTAACCTCAAGTTTTATCGGATTTCTTTTTTCAATCTGGTTTTACAACCGCTCGGTTGCATAATTGGAAAAACTACCCACCGCCATAACCCCCTTTCCTCACGATTTACTCCCCTGACGCAGCCTGATTGGAAACGGTC
Organism: uncultured Rhodospirillaceae bacterium; assembly: GCA_964559415.1. Classification (GTDB taxonomy): domain Bacteria; phylum Pseudomonadota; class Alphaproteobacteria; order UBA9219; family UBA9219; genus CAIXLI01. The sequence goes on along the minus strand of CAZLIG010000099.1, from coordinate 5,615 downwards.
GCCACAAGCAAAAAAGAACCAATGAAGAAGAATAGCTCAAACTGAATGTTGGCGAATACAACCTTTGCGTGCCGCACGCCCGCACAAGGTGGCTTCTTATATGTAAATTTTCTTCTTTCAGGCAGGAGACCTGCCCCTTTTTTGACCGAACAGGCTTTGATTCATCTCCAAAAAGGATTACATGCCCAAAAGGCGTCCACCATTTGAACCTTGCATTTTCCTTACGCTTCTATACCCTGCACCGGCTTTTTGAGGGTTTGTTGCGCGGCCTTTGCGGGCCGAAATTGCGTGCAAATCTGGCCTCTTAAGGTCAGAATGAACTCTTCGGAAAAGCGAGGCGCGGGTTGGCGGGCGTGGCGGAACTGGTAGACGCGCTGGGTTTAGGTCCCAGTGACAACAAAGTCGTATGGGTTCAAATCCCTTCGCCCGCACCAAAGCGGTCTTTCGAGTGTTAGATACAAGGAAAAAAGCGATCATGGCTAATGTGAAGGTTTTAAAAGAAGAAGGTTTGATGCATGAATTTTCGGTCGTCGTTCCGCAAAAGGCGGTCGACGAGCAGAAAGAGCTGCGTCTCGCCGAAATTGCAAAGACGGCAAAGATGCAGGGCTTCCGCCCCGGCAAAGTCCCGATGCCGGTGATCAAGCAGAACTACGGCAAAGAAGCCTACGCCGAAGCGCTCGATAAAGCCGTCTCCTCCGCAGTCGAAACGACGATGGCCGAGCGCAAACTGCGTCCCGCCATACAGCCAAAAATCGAATGGGTCAGCGCCGACGAAGGCAAAGATATCGAGTTCAAGCTCACAGTCGAGTCGCTGCCTGAAATCAAGGTTCAGGACTTCAGCAAGATAGCTCTCGAACGCCCAGTGGCCGACGTCGAACCCGCAAAGGTCGACGAAGCGATCGCCCGCATCGCCAAGAGAATGCGCCAACCTGAGAAAGTCGAAGAAAAACGCGGCGCCAAGATGGGCGACATCGTCGTAATCGATTTCGACGGCAGCGTCGACGGCGAAAAGCGCCCCGGCATGAAGGGCGAGAACCATTCGCTTGAATTAGGGTCGAAGTCCTTCATCGACACCTTCGAGGACCAGCTTGTCGGCGCGAATGTCGACGACAAAAAGCAGATCAAGGTCACCTTCCCCGAAGACTACCATGCAAAGGAACTTGCCGGGAAAAAGGCTGTTTTCGACGTCGAAGTCAAAGAGCTTCGTCAAAACAAGCCGGTCGAATTCACGGACGAGTTGGCAAAGGAATTAGGTCTTCCAAGCATCGATATGCTGCGCGAACGCATCAAGGACGACCTCGACGCAAACAATAAGAACGTCAGTCGCTCCGCGCTCAAGCGCGCTTTGATGGACAAACTCGCCGAAGATTACAGTTTCCCGGTGCCGACCGGCCTTCTCGATGTCGAGTTCAATCAAATCTGGCGGCAGGTCGAAGACGCCAAGGCAAAGAATGACCTCCCCGAAGAGGACAAAAAGAAGACCGATGAAGAACTCCGTAAGGAATACCGTGGCATCGCGGAACGCCGCATCCGCTTGGGCCTCCTTCTGGCCGAAGTCGCTTCCGAAAACAAGATCGGCGTGTCAAATCAGGAACTAAGCAACGCCCTGATGGCGGAAGCCCGCCGCTACCCCGGACAGGAAAAAGCGGTGTTCGACTATTACACAAAAACCCAAGGCGCTATCGAACGCATCCGAGCCCCCCTCCTTGAGGAAAAAGTTGTCGACTTCGTCATCGGCAAGGCTAAAGTAACGGACAAGAAAATGTCCGCCGACGATCTGATGAAGACGTTGGAGGAGGAATAAGCCGGGGGGACTCGTGAGCCAAATTCGGTCGTTGATTGAGCAGGTTCTTTCGTTCCCGTTAGCGGCCAAACTTTTGCTATTGCTAAACGTTGGAGCTTTGCTCTTCGCATTGACAATGCAATTTGGCTTCAACGTCCCCCCTTGCATTTTGTGCATATGGCAACGCGTTCCCTATGCCTCTGCCGCCGTTCTTTGCGCCCTCGCCCTTCTGTGGAAACCCTATGGCCGGAAAACCGTTCTCCTGTTGAGCCTCTGTTCGCTTGTCTATCTGGCAGGTTCCGGCATTGCCTTCTTCCATTCGGGCGTCGAACGCCACTGGTGGAAAGGAACCGACGACTGTTCCGCCGATAACCTCAAAGGCCTGTCCGCCGAAGAACTCCGACAGGCGATTCTTGCGGCAGACGAGCCGCGCTGCGACGTGATCCCGTGGTCCCTCTTCGGCCTCTCCATGGCCAACTACAATACCATGGGCCTGCTTGGCCTTTCCCTCGGCACCGCTTTGGTCGCAGCGCGCGCACGCAAGAAGCTCCGTCCTTAAGAAAAAGATTCCCCCGCAAGGTAATTACTGCCCCTCCCCAACCTGCAACTCGCCTTAAACGGCTGAGGAATCACCGGGTTGCGACTTTGGCACACCCCTTGCTTCTCCTCCTCTGAGATTTTTAAGCCCATACCGGGCAAGAACAACTGATGAGGAACCGCAATGTCATCTCTCTTCGCAGCCTTAGGTGTCGCCGTTTCCGGTCTGGGCGCCCAATCGCAAGCCATCGGCAACATTTCCGACGACTTGGCCAACGCACAAACCACCGGTTACAAAACCATCGGCACCAGCTTTTCGAGCTTGGTCACGGCATCCAGCGCAACCAACAACAGCCCTGGAGGCGTGAGCGCAAAGCCCTCTTACCGCAACGACGTCCAAGGCAACATCAACTCGAGCGAAACAACAACGAACCTCGCAATTTCCGGCCAAGGCTTCTTCAACGTCACAACGATGGTCAGAGACGAAAACGGCGTCGCGCAGGCTACCGACAGCCAGTTCTACACGCGCGACGGTTCCTTCGCGCTCAATAACGACGGCTATCTCGTGAACAGCGCCGGTTACTATTTGGAAGGCTTTGCCATCGTCGACGGGTCCAGCACAAATGACCTGCTCCCCATCCAAATCTCATCCATGCTCGGCGACCCTCAACAGACGAACACGCTAACCTACGCCGCCAACTTGCCCGCAGGTGCGTCGGACTTCACCTCCTCGGCATCAACCATCGACGTCTACGACGCCGCAGGCGCGACCCATCAAACAAGCATAACATGGGCAACAACGACCGACATAAACGTGTGGCAAGCAACCGTTTCAGTAGCGGACGGCGGCGGCGACGACGGCACCGGTACGCATACAAATCTGGACTATCAGGCAGTATTTACCGTAACGTTCAACTCCAGCGCGCCGACAGGTACGATCCAAACGATCACGGGAGTCAGTTCAGGATACTATGACGCAGCCGGCAACCTGATCACGGATCTCGGAGCAGTCGAGACCAGCGCAGCAACATCGGGCGATGCGGCGATTGTAACCCTTGGCGGACTAGGGAACGGAAGCTCAAATCTCGCATTCCCCGGCTCGGCTGCTCAAACGATCAATCTCAATCTCGGAAACTATGATCAGGCGACAGGCCTCACGCAGTACGCAAACTCGACGACCGCCGTCTCGGTATCGTCGATCTCGCAGGACGGCTTGCCGAAAGGTTCATACAGCAGCATCGGCATCAGCTCCGACGGCATCATCTCCATTAACTACACAAACGGCTCCACTCGAGAAATCTATGAGATTCCGGTTGCGACATTTAACTCGCCCGACAACCTGCAGCGCGTCTCTGGAGGCGTCTACACGGCCACTCTAGCCTCCGGTGCAGCCCAAGTCCGCGATGCAGGAACCAACGGCGCCGGAACTTTTTCGGCCAGCGCTCTCGAATCCTCAACCGTCGACATCGCGAGCGAGTTCACCTTGATGATTCAGGCGCAGCAGGTCTACTCGGCAAACGCCAAGGTCGTCTCGACCGTCAACAGTATGTTGAACACGATTATTCAGGCTGCTCAGTAACACTAAGGTACCGGCCGCAGGCCGCTGATGCGGCTTGCGTCGGGAACGGGAGTATTTAATGTCTCTTACCGGCGCGATGAATTCCGCCCTCTCGGGCCTCCAAACCGCCTCGACCGCTGCGCAGATTATCTCCGGCAACGTGTCGAATGCGCAAACGGAAGGCTACACGAGAAAGAGCGTTAGCCTCGCGGCGGTAACGGATGAGTCCGGCGGCGGCGTGGAGATCACGGGCATCACCCGCGCAACGAACGCCGTTCTCGCCGCAACGCTAAATGCCGCCACGACGAGTGCATCGCTTTTGAGCACCCAGAACAATTACATGACGCAGATACAGTCGATCCTTGACTCGACGGGAAACCCGCCTGCTCTTTCTGCCGACCTCAGCGACTTTCAAGCCGCTTGGGTTCAGTACGCGGCAAACCCGAGCGACAACACGCTCCAGAAAACTGTCGTATCGACCGGCCAGATTCTTGCAAGCGACCTCAACAAGGCTGCGCAGCAAATAGCCGAACTAAAGACTTCTATCGAGGACGAACTCTCGACGACGGTATCCCAATTAAACTCGGCGCTCCAAACGGTTCAAACGTACAACCTTCGAATTTCCGCAGCGATTGGCACCGGTCAGCCCACGGCCGATCTTGAAGACCAACGCGATGCAGCGATACTCGAGATCGCAGAGTACACGAACGTCACGATTTTACAGCGGGACTACGGCCAGGTCGCCCTCTATTCGTCAAACGGAACCGTCCTTCTCGACGGCGCCCCTCAAACATTCAGCGTCGGCCCCGATCTCGCTTCGATCACCAACGCAAGCGGAACCGACGTCACAGGTTCACTAACCGGCGGCTCCTTGCAGAGCGAAACCGACTTCTTGTCGACCGGCTCATCGACAGGCACTGGCATAGGCGTCTTTGAAAAATTGGAATCTCAACTCCAAAACTACGCGAATATTTTCATCGCGACCACAGCGGCAGGCACCAGCTTCGCCGACCTTTATAACAACGCAGCGACTGCGGACGGGGAACAAGCCTCCAGTTTCTTTGTGGCGGACATCGGCGACAACGGATTGCCGGACCTGACTTCCTTCGCCGTCAACACGAATTTGGTGAATGGAAGCGCCACCGTAAAAGTGGCGTGCGCAACCGACATCAGCAATGCGTTCGCTGCCGCCGACAGAGCGATCACCACGACCTACGACGAAGGAACGGGCACATACACCTACACGACAACCAACGTCTTTTCTTCAAGTGGGCTCACGGCGCAAAGGCAGACTTACTCGGGGATAGTGAACTCGATCCTCTCGGGTTTCCAGCAGTCGGCAAACACCATAAAAAATCAGTATGCCGCCGCGTCGACCCAACAAGCCTACTTCAAAAGCGCTTACGCGAGTGAAACAGGCGTCAACACCGACTCCGAGCTTGTTGCACTGACGAACTGGGAAAACAGTTATGCCGCCTCGGCGCACGTAATCTCGACAATTCAAACCATGATGCAAACCCTTCTGGATATGGTGAACTGATGAGCATAACCATCATTAGCAGTCAGGGAAGAGTCCTGAGCTTGGTATCGGCCCTCCAAAACGAACAAACGACCTTAAGCGATCTATCGTTACAATTGTCGACCGGGAAAAAGCATACCGACCTTACGGAATACACCGCAAGCGAAGCGCGAACCCTGATCAATCTGCAGTCCTCCGCGACACAAAAAAACGCTTAT
>CAZLIG010000098.1:1846-8465 GCA_964559415.1 uncultured Rhodospirillaceae bacterium | reverse complement strand
GGTTATTGGAGACGGAGGGGTTGGCTTCATCCGTCGAGCCTGTTTCGATTGTCAGGTTGGCGGCGTTGCTTCCTCCTTCAGAAGATCAGGCTAAAGCCGTTGCCGTCCGGCTCAAGCTGTCAAACAGGGATTCGGAAAAGTTGGTTACGCTTTCAAAGCTTCCGGGGTTGCTTGAGACGGCGTGGGAGGCGAAGGCGCTGCATCGGTTGATTTACGAATTCGGCAGCGAAAATTGCCGCGCGGCTGCGCTGATTAACGGCGGTGCGGAAGAGGTGCTGAACGAAATCGACGGGTGGAAAGTTTCGGCGTTTCCGATCAAGGGAGAGGATCTCGTTAAGCTTGGGGTTCCGGCGGGGCCGCAGGTTGGAGAGCTTTTGCGCAAGGTCGAGAGCTGGTGGATAGACAACGACTTTGTACCCTTGCGGCAAGCTTGCCTTGACGAGGCCAAGGCGCTTATTCAGAAAATGGCATAAGGCATTCGTCCCATCTGATGTTGGAAATATCCTTGACATGATTTTGGGAGTGGGATACGTCACTCTTCGATCTCAGGCTTTTTCCGTCAGGAGGACGACCATGCCACGCAAAATCCGCCGCCTTATCGTGTCCACAGACAAACGGCTTCGCAAACGCGCTTCAGGGGATTTTGGGCCTTGCGAACGATGGCAGCATTCGGGATGCGCCTTTGAGGTAACGGATGCGCGCGGCGTTGTGGCAGCGCGAGCGACGGAGGAGCACGTTCTTGATATTCTCGGGCTTAAGAAGTTTTTGTCGATCCTTCAGATCGAGGCGGGGTTGCGGTTCAAGGCCGATTATCATGCGGCGGCTATCGCCAAGCGCGTGACGGGCAGCTATTCAGGAGCACCTAGCGCAAGGGATTTTTTCCGCGCGGAGCATGAGCGCAGCGATGCCGAGGATGCCGCTTATCGGCGCTGGAGAAGTGCGGTTCGCGAGATGGGGCTGCGGTATAGCGCGGCTGTCATCGCGACCGTTTGCCACGACGAGCTTCCTATGGCACGCAACATACCGGAACTGCAGGTTGGCCTCGATAAGCTTGCTTGTTGGTACGGGCTGACGGTGAAGGCGCGGCACGTAAACTAAGCGACTCGTTGGCTGCGTCACGCAACAGCTTGGCGATTTTTTTGCGCGTATGTTTGGTAGGTGGTTCGATTTCCACCCCCCACATGAACCAGCGCTCCTTTATCGGGTTTCCGTTTTTGTCGTACTCGATGTAGGCTGGTGCGCCTATGCGGTGGGGAAGCCCATCGACGTACCATGTGGCTTTTCGTATGTAACCGCGCTTGTCGTACTCGACATCCGCAGGCTTGTCATTGTCGCGGCTTAGCACTCCTTTTTGGAAATACTTTCTGCGCTGGATTATTCCATTTTCGCCGCGTTCGATCCAAGCGGGTAAATCGTTTTCGCGATGAAGTACGCCATTCCTGCGGTACTCTTGGCACCTTAGCCTGTATTTTTCGTCCCAGACTTCAACGGCAGGAAATACATAGCCGCAGCCGACCGTGTCGTTAGGCTTTCCATTTTCGTACCATTTTCTTATTCGCCAGCCATTGGCCATTTTGATTTCGACGGCGTGGCCCCACATGGCTTCGATCTTGCCGTGCGAAAAGTGGATTTTGGTTTCTTTCTTGGCGGTCTTGAGGATTACCGCCGGGCCGCCTTCTCTGTGGAGTTCTCCATATTCATCGTAGTAGCATTCTTTGGAGCGGTCATCGCGATAGCGGATCACGACATGGCAGACTGTGCTTTTCCCTGTCGTTGGCTCAGAAAAAGGCATAGTGCCGGTTTTCTTTTGCCGGGTTTTGTTTTCGTCGAACCACTCTTCGCTGAAGGTTCCGTCGGTCTTTTCAACTCGAAGATAGTGTACTCGCCTGCCCATGTTGAGCAGCTTGAGGTCACGGGCTGGACGCATCTGAACTCCTCGAAAATAATTTCCGAATCAATTGCGCGAACTTCTTTACAGCGGGGAACTTTATACTAGAATGCCCCAAATGTTAAGATTTAGCTGCTTCTTTTTGATTTTGTTGGCGATTTCGGGGTGCGGCGGGAGTTTGCGCCGCGACGAAGACGCTGCGCGCGCCAAGGTCCGCATGGTGGGGATGACGAAGGAGGAGGTGCTTGGCTGCATGGGACCTCCGAAGAAAAAAGCGGTGGAGGGGGCGACCGAGGTTTGGTCTTATCTCTCAAGCAGCGGACATAGTTATTTGTCGGGCGGGAGTTTCAAAAATTCGGAGACTTATCGACCGTCTCACTATTCGCGCTCGGACAGCTTTAGCTTGTTCGGTCAGGAGTCCGAGAGGCGGTTTTGCACGGTGAATGTCACCATGAAAGATGGGGCGGTGAAGGCGGTGCATTATCTTGGGCCTGCGGCGACCAACTTTTATAACGACCACGATCAGTGCGGGTATGCGGTGGCGGCGTGTGCGCAGCAGTAACGGCTTGGTGAAAGAGGATTAAGGAAGACCACCTCACCCTCCCATCGCGTTGCGATGGGCCCCGCCCTCTCCCCCACTTCGTGGCGGAGAGGGAAGGATGTTTTAGGCCAGGATGTCGATGAGGCTGCCGCGGGGGAGTTTGGTTTTGGCGTTGAGGCTTCCGGTTTTCTGCGCATCGGCCACAGAAAAAACTTTCATTGCTTTTGAACCGGAGCCGTCGTCTTGCTGCTGGACGGCGGTCAGGATATCGGCGTTGCGCAAGCGGTTTGCCTGAAGCGAACGCTGCGACGAGATGAGAGATGCAGAACTGCCGATAGAGTCGACCATGGTATTTCCTCTTTACCTGTTCTCCGACGCGGAGAACCGTTTTTCTTCTTCCCGCGATAGCCTGCGGGAAAGAGGCATGCCCAATCCTAGGTTTGCGCGCATCGTCCTGATCGCGTTTCGAATCACGGTTTTTACGTTAGCGGGGGCGGCAGTGGATGTCAAAATTCTTGAATAGGAGGTGTGTGTGATTTTTCCTATTGACTTTGGTTTTTATCCTATGTTATTGACAATGCCACGGCGACTTGCGTTCAAATTTCTTCGCCTCTTATCCCCATGACCAAGAAACCTATTCCGCTGGCGACCGAGGCGGTCGAGGCTCTTTATGAGCTTATGAAGAGCGCCGAGAGCGAGCCTTCGCGCATTCAGGCAGCCAAGGTTCTGCTTCGGCAACTTGATCTGGGTTCGGATGAAGATATTAAACAAGAAGCGGACGAGCGGGAAGAGGCGATTGCCGAGGCCCGTGAGCTTCTTGAGGAATTTGCCGCTCTCAGAGCTGAAAACCTTTTGCTCAAGGCTGAATTGGCTAAGGCAGTCAAGGCGGGACCAGATAACGCCTAAAGGCGACTGGTACATTTGGCTTATTCTAGCCGGGAGGGGATGGGGCAAGACGCGGACCGGAGCGGAGGATATTGCTTACTATGCGCTCAGGAATCCCAGAGTTCGCATCGGCGTTGTCGCACCGACATTTTCGGATGCGCGCGATACCTGTGTGGAGGGCGAGAGCGGGCTTTTGAGGACGATACCGCACGCTTGCATCAAAAAATGGAACCGCTCCATGGGGATGCTGCTGCTGACCAACGGCAGTTGCATCAAATTGTTTTCGGCGGATCAGCCGGAGCGGTTGCGCGGGCCACAACATCACAGGGTTTGGTGCGACGAGTTAGGGGCTTGGCCGAAGACCGACGCTTTTGACCAAATGTGCTTCGGGCTGCGGCTGGGGAGTCATCCGCAGGTGGTTATCACGACAACACCAAGGAATACCGATATGCTTCGGGGCCTTTTTAAACGGCAGAACGAGGATGTGCTTCTTACACGCGGGCGGACGGCTGACAATGCCGATAATCTATCGCCGAGCGTCATGAGGCAACTCAATGAACGCTATGGCGGGACGCGGCTCGGGAGACAGGAACTCGATGCCGAGATGCTGGACGATATCGAGGGCGCTCTTTGGACTCATGCGCAGCTCGATAAGCTGCGGGTGCAAAGCGTGCCGGAATTCAAACGCATCGTTGTTGCCGTTGATCCGGCCATGACGAGCCACGCGGACTCGGACGAGACCGGCATTGTGGCGGCGGCGCGCGGGGCGGATGGGCTGCTTTATGTGCTTTCGGATTGGTCGGGGCGGTATACTCCCGATGCGTGGGCTGAGCGGGCGCTGATGCTTTATAACGATATGCGCGCGCAGATGATTGTGGCCGAGATCAATGCCGGTGGCGAGCTTGTCGAGCGGATTTTGCGCCAAAAAGCGCCGCACGTTTTGTTTAAGCCGGTACGTGCTGTGCGAAGCAAGGTCGACCGGGCGCTCCCGATTGTCGCGCTTTATGAACAAGGGCGCGTGAGGCACGTGGGGGCGCTTTCTAGTCTGGAGGATCAGATGTGTCAATTTACGCCGGAGCATTTGGAGATGTCGCCCGACCGCGTGGATGCGCTTGTGTGGGCGTTGACGGAGCTTAGCGAGGTTAGGCGGGGAGAGCCGAGGGTTAGGTATTTGTAATGCCGCCCAAGGCTGTTGTCTGAGAATGGAAAAAGGAAATGGAATCCGCCTTCGCGGGGATGACGGTCGTTTCTCACGCATCCCTAGTTATCTTTTCGGCAGACCATCTCACCTGCTCCGTCATGTGCGTGTTGCAAAACGTGTTGTTGACGCCTTTATATGACCGGCTCAAAGTCAAAGCCTGCGCCTTTGTCGCTATCTGTTTGAGGACGGGTCGCGCCATAGGCGTATTCGCGCAGAGATTCCATCGGGTCTTTCTTTACGAGGTACATATGCGGATAAACCGGGGGCGCCGATCTGTCGGTTTGCGGAATCTCCTCCACAAGCCCCTGCCCTATCAGTTTGTCGAAAAAAGAGGCATCAAGACGGGTAAGCCACGCTGTGTAAAACATTCTCCTGCGGCCCACTTGGGAAAGAAAGCGGTGCATCGCTACATATCCAAGCTCAAGGCCGCGCTCTTTAGAGGTGATGCCGATTAAAACCGGCGGCCTGCGTTTGGAGAAATTTGCCCAACATTTGGACATGGTGTTCTCGTCAAAGACTTGCCAACCTTTTTCCAGAACATCACGCGCGATTTCCGTGCCGTGCTTCATAAGTATAGATTCTCAAATTCATCGTGTGTGAGGTTTGACCTCCATCAACGGACGGTTTGAGGCGCAATTCCTTGTCGGTGCGTCATGCCTCAAGCGCAATGGATGGATTGCCCGGCACAACTTAATTTCACACGTAACCGGAAGGGCACCCATGAGATTGACAAGTTTCGTCACTTCCTTCCTGCGTCCCAAGACGCAGGTGAAGGCTAGTTCTGCAGGGCCGATGATAGCTTGGACGCATACGGGCCAACCGCAATGGACCCCGCGCCGCATGAGCAGCCTAGCGGAAGAAGGGTTTCGCAAAAATGTCGTTGCTTACCGGTGCGTGACGCAGATTGCTGCGGCTGCTTCTGCGGTGCCGTGGATTCTTTACGACGCCGAAGGGCATGAGCTTGATGCTCATCCGCTGCTTGATCTTCTGGCGCATCCGAATCCACTTCAGGACGGCGTGACCTTTATGGAAAGCGTTTATGCCGACCTTCAAATTTTCGGCAATGCTTATGTGGAGGCTATAAGAGCGGACGAACGGGCGGCTCCGATCGAGCTTTATGTTTTGCGGCCTGACCGGATGAAGGTCATTCCGGGGGCTACGGGGCTGCCGCAAGGGTATCAGTACAGCGTGAACGGGCAAACGACGAACTGGCCTGCCGATCCTTTGACTGGCAAATCGAATGTGCTTCATATCAGGCAATTTCATCCGCTGGATGACTGGTATGGGCTTGCGCCTATGGAAGCGGCTTTGCAGTCCATCGATCAACACAATGCTTCAGGGGCATGGAACCAAGCGCTGCTCAATCAGGGGGCAAGGCCATCGGGGGCGCTGGTTTATGCGCCGAAGGATGGGCTGCCCGCGTCGCTGACGGACGATCAACTTCAGAGACTGCGCGAAGAGATGGATAGTCTTTATCAGGGGCAACGGAATGCCGGGCGACCCTTGATCCTTGAAGGCGGGCTGGACTGGCGGGAGATGAGCCTTAGCCCGAAGGAGATGGATTGGCTTTCGGGGCGCAACAATGCAGCGCGGGATATTGCGCTTGCCTTTGGCGTTCCGGCACAGCTTATTGGCATCCCCGATGCGCAGACCTATGCGAACATGGAACAGGCGAGGCTGGCGTTCTATGAGGATACGGTGTTGCCGCAGCTTACAAAGGTTATTTCGAGTTTCGACCATTGGCTTTGCGCGATGTATCCGGACAAGCCGGAGCTTGATTTTGATCCTGACTCCATTAGCGCTTTGGCCGATAAGCGACAGACGCAGTGGAGCAAGCTTCAGGAAGCCGGGTTCCTTACGACCGATGAGAAGCGCGAGGCAGCGGGGTATGGGCCGATGTCTCAGAGGGCGGAGAACTAACCTGTGCGTTATCCGATGCTTTCTGCGCAACGGCTTTTACTCCGCGCAGTGAGAGATGGGATTTGAGTATTGTTATTAGACGATCTGTGCGGGGCCGATTATTTTTTCGAGAAGTTTGAGGGCGGCCACGTGGTACTCGGGGCCGGAGTGGCTGGCACAGGCGTTTGAAAGGATAACGGGGCGG
>CAZLIG010000098.1:0-1836 GCA_964559415.1 uncultured Rhodospirillaceae bacterium | reverse complement strand
GATGCCGCCGCCGTGGGTGTGCTCGGCATGACTGCCGCGGTAGCCGCGTTCGAACAGGTCTATTGCGGTTTTCATGACGCAGCAGTTTGTGTCCATTCCGCACAAATGGACTTCGGAAATGCCGAGCTGGGCCAAACGCGCCGAGAACTCAGGCGTCAGGCAGGTATAAAGGCCTTTGGTCATAATCTCGGCTTTGGAGATGGGGGCGAAAGCGAGCGAAGCTTGGTCGGAGCCATCTTCGAACTCGTGCCAGTTCAGGAGTTCGCGGTAAGGAGAATGAGGTTTATTTACAAAGCGGAAAACGAAAACGTTCTCGTACTTGCTTTGAAGCTGCTCGACCAGCGCGGGGATGTTGCGCGAGTGTTCGGTTATGAGGCCTTTCTGGACATCGATGATGCAGAGGCAAGAGGCCAAGTTAAAACCTCAGGACAAGCATATTGAAGATGCGCGGAGAGAACAGGACTTGGGAGACGCGGCCTATGATAGTTGATTGGTTGATTGTCCCGCTTCCTTGAAGCGTGTTGGTGTCGTCGGCGGCAATCTCGACGGTCTCGAAATCGACGGACATGACGCGTCGAACCGTTTGACCGGTCGTGTCCGAGATCAGGACTGTGTCACCGGCCTTGGGCTTGGAGCTGCGGTAGATGCGCGTGTCGACGAGGACGACATCGTCTTTAACCATCGTCGGGGCCATTGCGTCGTCAGGCATTGCGAATAAGTCGAAGCCGTAGATGTCGGCGCGGTACATACCTAATACGGTCGAGAGCACCAAGAACGCTATGGCGTACGCGATGTAATGGAAGTTGCTCATATAGGGTTTGGGAGCGGGCTGAGGCGATTTTTTGGCGATACGGCCAGCGTCGAAGATCAGGTAAAGGACGACGCTGTGGAGCGTATAGAAAAGAAGAAATCCGGCATAGGTTCCGAAGATGTTGAACTGCCCCAGAGCTATGCAAAACGCCTCGACACCGATTAGCAATGACAGCGCTCGTTTGGCGCGTCCGACATAAAGATGACCGAGACCGGGGATAACTGCATTTAAGGTCCCGGCGACCAAAGGACTTCTCTTTTCCACTTCAAACCCCGGCACAAAGCTTCAACAACGCGACCATTAGTAGCAAAGAGTGCGCTTTTGCGCCAGAGGCGAGTTCAAACGAAGTATACGAATTACATAACCGCAGGCTTTTGCAGCCACTTCAGGAAAGGTAACACATGGACGTTAAGCATCTGTCTTGCGCCCTGAGGGTTAAGTCCCTTGGCGGCGACGGCGTTTTCAGGGGCTATGCCAGTACGTTTGGCGAGCTTGACCAGCAGAATGAAATCGTCGCTTCGGGGGCATTTTCGAGGACCCTTTTGAAATGGCGGCGGCATGGGAGGACCCCTGCCCTTTTGTGGATGCATGATCCGACCCAGCCCATAGGAATTTGGCAGTCCGTTACGGAGGACAAAAGCGGCCTGCATGTCGAGGGAAGGTTGGCTTTGAGGACGCAGAAAGGGATGGAGGCTTATGAGCTGCTCAAGCTCGGGGCGCTGACAGGGCTTTCGATCGGGTATCGGGTTGTGTCGAGTCAGATAGACGCCAAACGGCACGCGCGCGTTTTGACCGATGTCGATCTTTTCGAGATTTCGCTTGTGACGTTTCCGGCGAATGAGTCAGCGCGCGTGGATGACGTGAAAGGAGGGACTCGGGGAAAGGGAACTGAGACTGTGGTTGCTTCTCGGGCGGCGGAGCGGTTGAGGAAGGCGGCGAGGGCTTTGGCGGAAAGGTAAGGAGAGGCTTTATGCCTCGCGGACGCTCGGCGCTGGATTCCGGCTTTCGCCGGAATGACGAAAGAA
>CAZLIG010000097.1:4891-8533 GCA_964559415.1 uncultured Rhodospirillaceae bacterium | reverse complement strand
TGAAGCCGAACTTTACCATCTTGGACGATGATGACCAAACGCGCCTTATCAAGCAGCTTCTTGAAGCCGAAAACATTGACGATAAAAAGTCTCCACCGCGCGCCGTCCTTGCCGTTATCAGCCGCTGGAAAGACAGGGGGCTTTTGCCTCAAGACGTGGCCAATGAGGGAGGGAAGGGGGGCTTGGCCGAAGGGAAGCTCCCAAAACTCTACGCCCAGTATCAGCAGCGCCTTCGTGACCTGAATGCCTGCGACTTCGGCGATCTGCTCTTGCATCACCTTACGGTTCTGAAAACGCACCCGGATATCCTTGCCGAAACCCAAAATCGCTTTCGTTATATCTTGGTCGATGAGTACCAAGACACCAATACGGCTCAATATCTTTGGCTGCGCCTTCTCGCACAGGCGCGAAAGAATATCTGCTGTGTGGGCGATGAAGATCAATCCATCTACGGGTGGCGCGGCGCGGAAGTTGGCAACATTCTGCGTTTCGAGGAAGACTTTCCCGGCGCGACGGTGATCCGGCTCGAAGAAAACTACCGGTCTACAGGCCACATTCTGGCTGCGGCCGCGCACGTCATCTCGAACAATGTCATGCGTCTCGGAAAGACGCTCTGGACGTCTGCCGACATGGGGGAGCCGATCCGCGTACAAAGCCTGTGGGATGGCGAGGAAGAAGCCCGATGGGTTTCCGACGAAATCGAATCCCACCAGCGCAAAGGCGTTCCGTTGAGCGATATGGCCGTTATGGTCCGAGCAGGTTTCCAGACACGCGCCTTTGAAGAACGGTTTATCCAGCTTGGCATTCCCTATCGCGTTCTTGTGGGGGCGCGGTTCTATGAACGAGCGGAGATTCGCGACGCAATGGCGTATATGCGCCTGCTTGTGACGCCCGAAGACGACCTCGCTTTCGAACGCATCGTTAACGTTCCGAAGCGCGGTGTCGGCCCGGCTGCGTTACAGCAGCTACATGGGTTTGCCCGAAGCGCTCATGTCTCTTTAATGGAATCCGCCGCGCGCCTCGTCGAGACGGATGAGCTGAAGCCGAAACTTCGACAGACCTTGCGCACCTTTGTGGAATCGTTCGCCCGTTGGCGCGGATTGCTCCAAACGCTGCCTCATGCAGAAATCGCGCAGATCGTCCTCGACGATTCCGGGTACACGGGCATGTGGCAAGCAGATAAGTCTCCCGAAGCGCCGGGAAAACTCGACAACCTGAAGGAACTCGTCGGCGCTATGGCGGAATTCGATACGCTCCCAGCGTTTCTCGAGCACGTCAGTCTGGTCATGGAAGCGACGGATAACGCCGAGGGCGAGCAAGTGAGCCTGATGACCCTTCACGGAGCCAAAGGCTTGGAGTTCGACATCGTGTTTCTTCCGGGGTGGGAAGAGGAGATTTTCCCGAGCAAGCGGTCCATCGATGAAAACGGCACTGCGGGCTTGGAAGAAGAACGCCGTCTCGCCTACGTCGGCATTACCCGCGCCAAAAAAAGGGCCGCCATTTCCTACGTTGCGAACCGTCTGCTTTATGGAAGCTACATCAACGCCTTGCCGTCGCGCTTTATCGAGGAGCTTCCGGAAGGCCATGTCGTCCGTCATTCGACGATTGGCAACGCCATCGGTTCGCGTATGCGCGGCGAGGGCTTCGAGCGGCGCGAACGCGTTCCTTCCCTGTGGGAACAGTTGAAAGTCGGGCAGCCTCAGTCCGCGCCAAAACGCGTAAGGGAAATCGAGGGCACGGCCACGGTCGTCGCTGCACCTCCCAATAGCGATGAACCGAACGTTGGCGACCGCGTTTTTCATGAAAAATTTGGGCATGGCTTCGTGCGCCGCGTCGATCACGACAAGCTCGAAGTTTACTTCGAGCGCAAAGGGGCGATGAAGGTGATGGCTCGCTTTGTAAAAAAAGTAGAAAACGACGGCTAAGTGTTTTCCGAAATTGCGTGTTGTACCGATAAAACTCAAGGCTTCCGGCTTGTATGCTCGGAAGGGGTGCTTGAGACCGTGAGGCAATGATCTCATAAAATGTCCGGCTCCCCTTCAGCGCACCACCGGGGGATAAGATGGGCATCTCAAACGTCCTGAGTCTTGAGCTTCGCGCGGGGGCGCAAAAAGCGAAGCTAAAGGCTTTGGTGCAAACGCTGCAAACATGGATATTAACGCCTCGATCGGCGAGGGAAGTTGAAGACCTCAGGCGTCGAATAGCGGAACAGCGAACGAAGCTGAACGCGGAAAAGGCGGCGCTTGAGGCGGCAGTTCATGCCTCCCGTTTCACAAAGGGAGCCGCTCAAATCGGCGGGGAAGCGGCGGCGCAAACCGAGAAGTTAATTGCCAAAGTAAAGGCCGGAGAGAATAAATTACTGAACTCGCGCCAGGCCGAGACGCTACGCGAATTCTCAGAGCGTGGGTTTGCAAAAAAAGAGAAGGTGATATCCGAGGCTAGGGCCTTGGAAACCGCGATTTTGAATTTCCGTCCTGAAGAAATTTTAGACGATTTGTGGGAACGGAAAGTCGAACCAACCATAGACTCCCTAAGGAACTCCGCGCGGAAGGTGGTTTCGGAGGTACCGTCGGTCACAAAGAAAATTCGAGAACGAGAAGATGTAGTCTTCGAGAAGCTCACCAATGCAGCAAGGCCTGCAATGGGAATGGCAGCGGGCCTTGTTGCCGGTGCCGCAGTCGTTACAATGTTCAAAATATGCGCTGAGGGGCTTCTCTCGAACGCACATGGGGGCGTTCTCGTTCCGGCTATCGGCGCCGTTTTCGGGGGAATAGCGACTGCTCCGAAAAAGTCTCGGGGCGAGCTTTATCATTCATTCCGCGAAAACGCGAGGCAGGCGACAAAGCGGCTTCCGGATTTTGCAGCTGGCTTTGTCGTAGGCGCTGGCATTCGTACAATGTTTAAACTCGCGGCTGTGACGCTCGTTCCCGGCGCAGGAGTCGTAATTCCAATTGCAGCGGGTGCCGTTTCGGGGGGAGTGGTGCGTGTATGGCGGATCTCGAGAAAGATATCGCCCGAACAAAAGCTGGCAAGAGCGCGGTGGAAAAGAGAAGCGTTTGTGCAAGGAGCTGTCGTCGGCGCCGTTGGCGCGGCGGCGGGCGTGATAGTCGGAAACGTATTGGCGGATTGGCTTGGAGGGGATGAAGCACCCGCCCCGCTCCCCGAACCGGAAGGAACTCCTGAACCGTGCGACACTCCAGAGCCAACGCCTCCTGAGCCCGAAGGCACGGAAGCGAATGAAACGGAGACGCCTCAAAAGCGCGTCATCAAATATGTTGATGACGGTGATGACGATCATCCCCCTGGCGAGGACGCAGGGGATGACGATCACGACAAAGACGATGACGACAAGAATGACCACGACGATGATGACGATGACGATAAGCACGACGATGATGACGACAAAGACCACGATTGCGAAAAAGATAAAACCGACTCCGATGATGACGATGAGGATAAAGACGGCGCATCGGGTGATGAATGCGATGAAACCGAAAAGATTCGTTGTGAGATCGACTGCGAAGATGGAAGCATTGAGGTTGTTGAATGCGAAAAGGTCGTAGAATGCGAGGAGGACAATAACGGCGAAGACGAAAAATGCGTCGAGATCGAGTGCAAAGCTAATGTGGAATGCGAAGAAGT
>CAZLIG010000097.1:0-4881 GCA_964559415.1 uncultured Rhodospirillaceae bacterium | reverse complement strand
CGGTGACTGCGATGATCAATGGTCACCGCCCGATGTTGAGTGCGTCGAAACGGTGGAGTGCGAAACTCATGTGGATGGTGAAGAGAACAATAACGATAGAGACGATTGCGCCGAGTCATGGTCGCCCCCTGATGTGGAGTGCGTTGAGACCGTAGAGTGCGAAAGGAGTGTAGAGTGTGAAGAAATCGATCAGAGCGGCGACGACTGCGATGATCAATGGTCACCGCCCGATGTTGAGTTTATCGAAACCGTAGAGTGCGAAGCCTATGTGGAATGCGATGAGGGGAGCTATGAGCAACGATGTGACGACGGATGGTCTGAGCCGCCACCAGAAAGACCATGCGCTCCCCCTCCGTGTCCGCCTCCTCCCGTTTCTTCTTGTTAGCAGCAGACACAAAAAAGGGCGGACATTTTCATGCCCGCCCTTTTGAGGTTATAATATTATCGTTGTTGCGTTACCGCACCATCGGTGCCGAAGGGCAGGGCGTGGTGGGGCAGGGCTTCGCCGTTGCCGTCGGGCATGGCGTCGAAACACAAGGCTTCGGAGCGCATGGCGCTGAAGCGCAAGGCTTCATAGCCGTTTGCGTCGGCACCGGACCGATGACGGTCGACTGAACGCGAAGCGGCGCAGCGCCGGCACCAAAAGCACCAAAGCAACAGCAACATAACGTAAGGGCGGCTAATGTTTTCTTCATTCACTTTCTCCTTTGTTTGAGTGGATGAGGAGAGTTCCGCATTATAATTGGACCTCAATGCGTCGCTAAAAAGGTAAGAATGGGAAAGATAACGGGGATGTTGCGCAGAGGAACGCAGGTGGGCAACGAAAGGCCGGTTTGTATAAAGATCCTATAAAAGCGGTTATCCAGCAGCAGGTGGAGAATACGTAGCAACACGGATATCGTGCCGTTGGATGTATAGTTCATTTTGCGCCGGAAATCTGACCGTATTACCGCTTAAATTCTAGGTATTTGATGAGGTTCGGACTGAATCTCGTTGACCGAAACGGCCATATTAAATAGGCTCTGGGAAGGCGGAGATGCACTAGGTGTTTTTTTTAGCCTGTCACGAACAGGCGCCGGGCTTGGCCCTATCTCCCCCTTTTTTCCAAAAATATGACGGTCTCTCGATTGGTTCTATCTCGGGCGAGGAGGTGCGCTTGCCGTTTTGTTTTTTCATAACAACTAGCAACGGAGGAAAGCCATGAAGAAAGTACTTTTAGGCGCGGTTGGAGTTGCTTCGCTTTTGGCGTTTGGAGCGCCGGCTTGGGCTCAGCAATGCCCCACGTGCCCGCAGCCGCAGGTGGAGAACTACACCTATCAGGAAACCGTGCCACAGCAAACGTGGTATGTTCCTGCGCACACCCAAACGGTTCCTGCCTATAAGGTCGGCGGCACACCTACCGGTCAGTTGGTGTCGAATTGCCCGGAAACCGCGTATGGAGGCTATGGAGCCTACGGAGCTGGCGTAGGGTTGGGAGGCGCTGGATTCGGAACTTCGGATTATGCGACCCCCGGACTTTATGGCACCGCTGCCGGTGGAACCCCCGCGATTGCTGCCGCAAGTTCGGGAACTATACCCACGGCGTACACAGGCTACGGAGGGGGTAACAGATTCTTTGGCATGGGTACGCAGCTCGGAGTGGCGCGTATGCCGACACCACGGGGTCGATAAGAGACTACTTCGCATAGGGTCAAAACCCGCGTCTGCTCAAATCCGAGCGGGCGCGGGTGTTTTTATGCGTGCATCCTCAAATAGTCTGCTCATCGCATTGATGATTAAGAGAAATAACCCTAGTCACATTATGCGTTTTGTTTGGTAAATTCGATGATCCGGGCGCGGGGAGCCGGATGGTCTTTATCTCCCTTGAATAACAGCCGTAAATTATCTAGAAAGAAGCGCTGAAATTTACCTTTTCGCAGAGCCAAAGGATTTGACGATCTTTGTGCTTTTTAAATCGGGCCCGTTTTTTTAAAAGACCGGCTATTGCAAATTCTCAAAAACATCAGGAGGTTTTGGTTAGTATGGTGGCTGACATATTGTATCTATCTCCATATTTCTGGCCCGAGGAAATTGGATCTGCTCCCTATTGCACCGAGATGGCGGAATGGCTGGCGAAGCAGGGCTACCAATTGAAAGTCCTGACATTCAGGCCCCACTACCCCAGCGCCTCAAAATTCAAGGAATGGGCGGATGGCTCGCGAGATAACGAGACCTATGCGACCATGAAACTGAGCCGCGTTCCTGTAAGAGACAGAAGCGGCGGCGGCTTTAAGGACAGGCTGAGGAACGACTTGATGTTCCTGTGGACATCGTGCCGCCGAGCGCTTCGAAGCGACTTTAAAGGCTCAAAGGTCGTGATCGCCTATATCCCCACGATTTTTTCCCTTTATGCGGCGAAGCTCATCAAAATCCTGACCGGCGCGCGAACAATTGCGATCGTCCACGATATCGAAAGCGGTCTTGCGTCTTCTCTAGGCATCGCCAAGAACCCATTTATTCTCCGCCTGATGCGCCTTGTTGAGCGGATTGGCCTCAATTTCGTAGACGAAGTTGTGGTGCTTACGGAAGGGATGCGCGAAGAACTCAGGCTCATCGGCTGCAAAAAACCGATTACGGTGTTGCCGATCTGGGCATCCGTCCCGCCGTTCGTTCCGGTGGGAGAGGAGAAGCGGAATATGCCGAATATCATGTATTCGGGCAATTTCGGGAAAAAGCAGAACCTCGATCAGCTTTTTCCATTGATAAAACGGCTCTCCGACGAAAAGCAGCCGATCAAGGTGACAATGCGCGGCGATGGCTCGGAAAAGCCGAGACTGGAAAAAAAGGCGCAGGAACTGCAATTGGACAATCTAGCGTTTCTTCCGCTCGTTCCCTCGAATGAGCTTGTTGGCGCACTTCAGTCCGCGAATATCCACCTTGTCCCCCAAGCCCTTAACGTCGCGAATTATGCGTTGCCGTCGAAATTGTTTTCGATCATGTCGGCGGGAAGGCCGTTTATCTGCATAGCCGAAGAAGGAAGTCCGCTTGACGTGTTGGCGCGAAAGTCTCAGGCGGGAGTGTGCGTGAGGCCGAACGATGAAGAGGCTCTATATATGGCCGTGACCGCTTTGGCGAACGACCCCGACAAGCAAAACGAAATGGGTGAGAACGGCCAGAAGTTCGTTCGCGACAACATGAGCAAGGAAATGATCATGCAGGAATACAAAAAGCTGATCGAACGGGCGGCATAAAAAGGCGGTATAGGGAGTTATAGATGTCTAAGGTAGCAGTGGTATTTGGCGGTCATGGATTTATCGGGTCGCATCTGGCGCGATCCCTGATCCAAAGCGGAGACTACTCGCGCGTTGTCTGCGCGGACATCGCAGCCGAGCCGCGCTTTCGGACGCAGGGCGTGGAGTATGTTCATTGCGACGTTAGAAATGAAATTCCGTCCGATCTCGCACCGGGTGTGAGCGAGATTTATAACCTTGCCGCCGTCCATGTGACACCCGGTCACGAGGACTGGGAGTATTATTGGACGAACGTTCTTGGAGCCACACGCGTATGCGACTATGCGAGCAGGGCAGGGGTCAATACGGTGGTGTTCACGAGTTCGATCTCGGTCTACGGTCCGAGCGAGGAGCCGTTGACCGAGGACTCTCCGCTTCATCCTGAAAGCGCCTATGGGCGCTCGAAGTACTGCGCCGAGAACATCCATCGCCTGTGGCGAGACGAAGCGCCCGCCGAAAGGCACCTGATTATCGCGAGGCCTTCGGTCATTTTCGGATATACCGAGCGAGGCAACTTCACAAGGCTGGCAAAGCTTTTGAAAAGTGGATTGTTCTTCTACTCGGGGAGAAAAGACACGATCAAAGCGTGCGGGTACGTCAAAGACTTGGTGGGTACGTTTGCGTACTTCGTGGCGAAGAATGTTTCTGAAATCACCTACAATTTTGCCTACACCGAGCGGCTGACGATTGAAGATATCTGCAAATCCTTCCAAAGCGCGATAGGGTATGGGTCTCCGAAAGGCGTCATCCCCATCAAGCTGATCATGCTTGGCGGCCTCGCGTTCGAGATATTGAATTTGATAGGCCTAAAAACGTCGATCAACCGCGCCCGCGTGATGAAACTCTTCCGCTCGACAAACATCATCCCAAAAAGACTGGACGCCAGCGGCTACATCCGCAAATATCCCTTCGCGGAGGCTCTTCGAGATTGGTACCGCGACTCCGGGGAAGAGGGATTTAAATAGCCTCATGTCCCCTTTAAGGAACGAAGTTGATGCATAGACGCCTAATTAGCGACGGCAAAATCGTAAGGTTCCTTCTTATGTGGCTGGTGTTTTCAATTATACCAGCTATCTCTTCATATGCTTTTGCGGAAGAGCAATCTCAGCGGTTTGTCGTGGCTCATTGGTGGCTGAATATGCCATACGAGAAGGGCGGGCGCATTGCACGCGAAGATGATATTCGAGCCGCTTTGGAACTTGGGCTGGATGGCTTTGCTGTTGAGGGATTCAATAAAAAAGCTTCTATAACTTTGATGAACTCGTTTTATCGCGCAGCTGAAGTGTTAGGAGCGGATGAGTTCAAGTTCTTTCTTTCCGTTAATTTAAACGTGGATTTCCCGCCCGAGGATGTTGTTGATGCGTTTCTAGCTCTCAGCAGAAGCCCACATTATATGCGAATTAAAGGTAAACCGATTCTGTCGACTTGCGGGCTTGGAAAACATGATGCGGAGTGGTGGCAAAGAAATATAATCGAACCAATTAAGGAGGCGGGAGGCGATGTCGCCTTTTTCCCGAATTTTGAACGACCAAACCAAAATAATACGCCGCCCACCTACCAAAATTGGATGAAGGTAGTTGAGCGCGCCTCATACATTGACGGCCTATTTAAT
>CAZLIG010000096.1:4768-8599 GCA_964559415.1 uncultured Rhodospirillaceae bacterium | reverse complement strand
GGCCTAACCTGCTCATGCACGAAAGTCGAAAGCACATTTCCTGTTGCAGCAGCCAGGAAAGTCGTAAAGCACAGCGTCCTAAGCGTCAGGGTCACCGTCGTCGTCTTCTTGGTAACTGGCGGTTCGGCTCCGGCTTCGAGGAGTTCCCTTGCCAAAAAGACTATTTTCTCGCCTTTGTCTTCCATGTAAAACTCCGCTCGAAAAATAATCGTCCAAGAAATCAATCAGTAGGTTAATTTAATTGCGCAAGAGAACTATAGCACGCCAAACATGAAAATATTTCACGAAAAAAGCCCCTAAGTCCTTATTTTTTCAGGTTAATTACCCTTTTTGGCGAGGTACTTGCCCATTTTTGGGGCTACCCATTTTAGTTACTTCGCGCGCTTGTGCCTCAGCGTCTCGTACTCAAGCAGATCGTAAACTTGGGGCTTGATCGCACCTAAACGGTTTTTATGGGTCAGATCCTCGCCGCTGTCTTGCAGGCGGCGGTAAATGGTCGCCGCCATAGCTGCAAATTCCCGGGCATTGAGTTCCCGGCCCAATTCCTGAGCCGTCTCCTGCAAGCGGGCGATAATTTCCGCCAAAATCTCGATATTTTGCCCGAAAGGAGCGCCCTTCGATTGGATTTCCACGCCGGTCTTCTTGCTGCTCATGAGAATGGCCGGGGTGGTCCCCAACACATCGGCAAGCGCTTGAACCGTGTCATAGCGAGGAAACCGCGACCGCCCCTCGATCATATCGCGAACAGCCGTGGCATTAAGCCCCGCAAGAAGCGAAAGCTTGCGAGGGTTCAGGCCTTGCTCGTCCATCATGCGGCGGAGGTTCTTGACCCACTCGGGAGCGAGTTTTTCACTATCTTTTGTCATGGGAAAACTCCTATTTCAAAAACGGCCTTTTGTCAATGGGAAAAATAACTCTAGCAAGCGGAGTAATCCCATATCTGGAGAACGCCGCCGCCGTAATACACCCAAGCACGGCCCCTGCCAACACATCCGAAAGATAGTGCGCATCGACCATGATCCGGCTCGATGCAAGAACCAACGCTCCTATCCACCAAACCGCGCTTGCCTTAGGATAAAGCTTGGCCAGCGCAAAAGCGGCCGCAAAAGCCGTCGCCGAATGCCCCGAAGGCAGTCCATTCCATGCGTTCACAAAAAAAGTAAAGGGGTCAAACCCATAAACGCCCTCATTAAGCCAAAGCTTGGGCCTTCCGCGCCCCAAAAGAGGTTTGAGCACATCGACAACCAGGCCCGAAACGCCGACAGCCCCAAAGATAAACAACGCCCTCACACCGACATACCCGCACAAATCCCGATACGCCTTTGGAATATCCTTCCCCCTCGAAAGGAAAGCGCAAAACAGTGTCGCAATCCCGCAAGGCCACAAATACACGCCACCCTTGGCAAAATCGGTGATGCTCCTGAAAAAATCGATCAGCGCATGAGCAGACACGTCCAGAGCCTTCATGCGTTCGGCAACGGGCCTGTCGATAAACACCATAAACGCAACTTCAAGAACAAGGAACGCGACCGCTCCCCAAATCCAAATAGCGGGAGGCCCTTCTTTAATAAAGCGGTGCCGCTCGACAAAGTCCCGGATGCTCATTTTTCCCCGTCAGGCATCGTGAACACGCTCAAAGCCATTTTCCGTCCCTTGCCGATATTAAGCCCTTCAATAAGCAGCTCTTCGCGAGGCCTGTAAGTCTGATAAAGCGCGAGAAACTCGTCCTTCTTCTTGGCAGAAACCACGGCGACGCGGCACCGATCCTGTTCCAACGCATCGAAGGCCTCCTGAGCGGTCATCGCGATGATAGTGTCGGTCCCCGCAGTAAAGACGAGGCTAGGCTCCTTGTACCCAAAAGCGACAATCTGCGACTGCGGGCACCGCCTAACCTCCGCCGCAATTTTCACGATGTCTCTGGACATCCATGCGTGCTCCAACCGGGGCAGGGACAATGCAAAGGTTGTCGTAAGAAAAAAAAGCCCGGTACCCGCCATGATCGCCACACTCAGGGTTTTCTTTTCAAAGAATGCTGCAAGCGCCATAGCCTGCGCCATCATCAGCACGCCCCCGGCAACAAGCTGCGGAATGAAAAGCTCCTTGTTCGTAAAAACCGGCACGGCGGAAAAGAGAAACCCGAACACCATCCCGATCACCAGCCAGAACCCGACAGCGAATGTAATAAACAAGGGTTTCTCTTCCCTCTCCTTATAGATGAAAGGGAAGCCATCGAGCAAAAACTTCGCTGCAAGCAGAGCAATCGCCGGATAAGTCGGCATCGTATAATGCAGAAGCTTGGTAAACGGCAGTTCGAACGCAATCCACGTCGGAATGATCCACCCGAGGCAAAACCTCACCGCCGGAACCGCACGGCTCTTCCACGCATCCGGAACGGCAAACAGTGCAAAAAGAGAAGCCGGGAAAAACAGCACCGGAAACGCAAGCAAATGTAAGCCCGGCGGTAAAATCCCCCGGTTCTGCCCCTGCCAGATTTTGGCAAGCATATCGTTCCCTGCGGACTGCTGCATAAATGCGCCCTGGCTCTGCACCGAAATCGCAACGAACCAAGGAGCCACAATCAAAGCCGCAAAGAGAATCCCAAGGGCAGGGCGCAGTCTCCTGATAAACGCCAGACTCCCCTCGGTATTCAAAACCCAAATCAGAACGCCAAACACCGGCAGCAGCACCACCGGCCCTTTAATCAGAAACCCCAAAGCGACCGCGCTCCAGAAGGCAAAAAACACGCCCCACTTGACCGCCTTTCCAAGATAGGCGTGAGCCAATCCCCACATCGCCGTCACAATGCACCCGAGCAGCGCCGCATCCGTCTTGGCAATTCGCGCCTCGACGTTAAGGATCACGCACCCCGCAAGCATCACAGCCCCAATGAACCCGGCCTGAGGCGAAAACATCAGCGCCCCCAGCGCCGCCGTCATCAAAACCGCCACCGTCGCGCCAATGAAGGAAGGCACCCGATACGCCCATATCTCGTTCAGGTTATTGGGATTCAGCGCCCGAACAGCCACGCTCTGTATCCAGTAAATCCCGATGGGCTTTTTGTACCTTGGTTCCTTCTGCACCCGAATGTCCGTGTAGTTCCCCGTCTCCACCATCTGCTTCGTCGCCTGAGCGAACAAAGACTCGTCCCTGTCCGTCGCCGGGATCGAACTAATCCCCGGCAAAAACGAGGCTGCGCAAAACAGAAACAGAAAAGCATAAGCGGCAACACCAAGCTTTTTCCCATCCTCAGGAAAGAACGCCCGCTGCAAGTTGCGAAAGAAATCAAGCATTGGCCGGATGCCTGCGCTTGCGGATGAAATAGATATTGCGAAGATAAATGAACACCCCAAGCCCTTGCCCGAGAATGAACACGATATCTTCCTTGTGAACCGCATAGGCGAACAAAATCAGTCCGCCGCCAAGACTGAAGTACCAAAAAACTTCGGGCACAATGCTCTGCTTCACGCGCTCGCTTGCGATCCATTGGATCACAAAGCGCATCATAAACAGCCCCTGTCCGAGCAACCCAATAATCGTCCACAACGTGACATGGGCCAAAACCCAGGCGGTAACATTCTGCATAAGAAACCCTGTCTATTTCCGAGTAATGAAAGTCGCAGGCCGCCCGGCTTCGGAAGTTCTCCTAAGCCCGGAGTCCTGCAAAATGCGCAACCCGATTTCCATTGTGATGTGAGCCTTGGCCTCGATCAGATGTCCCGAAACGGTGGAGAAATCCGGCCTGTTCGCAACGATATGCACATGAGCACGAGGCGCGCCATTGAACAGCGCGATATTCTCAACCGCCGTGAAAAAAGGCAGCCGCAGCTTGCT
>CAZLIG010000096.1:4116-4758 GCA_964559415.1 uncultured Rhodospirillaceae bacterium | reverse complement strand
TAAGTCCCGGCAACGCGATAAGTGTCGTAGTTATTGTCATTGACGCAAAACCACGCCATCTCGCATCCCTCGATCATCCCCACGCCCGAGGTGATCATCGCAAACTCGATCTTCTCGGCATTGGCGACATGAACAAGGGACTCGACAAGCTTCTCGCCCGGCTCAAGGCGCAAAAACAGATCGGCATCTTTTCTAACGAATTCCATGAGGATATCCTGAAGCAACGAAGAGAATCTCACCCTACACAAGCCCACCGCAAAACTCCAGCAGTCGAGCGGCAAAGCACTTAGATGGCTAATCCTGTTTTAACAATAACTTAGACATTAAATCACCTTCAGCCTAAAGGGCCTGCGTCCGAACCAGCAATTCCGATGCCGCCCCGAACACTCTATCGACCGTCAATGTATCCATCAAAGTGGCCGGAGGCGTTTCGCTCGCCGCCAATATCTTCATCAGTTGCTCTCTCGTCTCCGGCGTTGTGGCAAAAGCGCAGTTTTTCCCCCAAGGGCCATAAATGTGTGGGAAGCCCGGCCCGAACAGCCCAAGCGTTGGCCTCCCCAGCGCCGCAGCCAAATGCATCAGCCCTGAGTCGTTCCCGACATACAGTCTCGCCCGATTGAGGCAGGCGGCCGCCGTCTGAAG
>CAZLIG010000096.1:0-4106 GCA_964559415.1 uncultured Rhodospirillaceae bacterium | reverse complement strand
ATCTGCCCACGCTCATGCGTATCGGCCAAAACCATGACGGTAGCATTCGCCAAAGGCCCGCCCTCGCACGTCAGCTTCTTCACAAGCTCCGCAAAGTACTCAACCGGCCACTGCTTCAAATTCCAGTTCGCCGCAGGTCCAAGCGCCAACACAAGCGCGTCATTCGGAACCAAAACATCGGCCTCGCGTTCGGCCTCCTCCGTCAACCAGATGTGCGGATCGGGCGGCGGCTCCAGCCCCAACACCGCGCCATTCTCGAAAACCTTGTGCCGCGTCCCGCTGCGTCCATGAACGGCAAGCTTGTGCGCATACAACAGCCGCGAAACGATGCTGTTCCGCATATCGACAATAAAGTCCCACTCGGTCGAAATGCACGTGCGCCAGAGATCGAGCCAGTGCCCGTTCCATTTCTTCTTCTTCATCACAATAAGCCGCTCAAGCCGAGGCACGGCGCGAAACAGGGCCGCGCTGTAAGGTCCGCAGGCAACAGTGAACTGTGCCTCTGGATACATCTCCACAAGCCAAGCCAAAATCCCAGTCGTGAGGACCGCATCCCCCACGCGATTAGCGGTAATAAAAAGAATTTTCACGATTGCCGTATCTGATTGAGGACGAACACGCCGATATCCGCCCTCCGGTCCTTCAGTAAAGAAAACGGAATGACCATATGGGCAGCCTTTTTATACCTCGCCGCGCGGTCGCGTAGCAACTCCGGATAGCACCTTGCCATGGTCTGGTGCGGAATCTCATGGGGCAGGGGCCTAAAACTGTCCCCCCATATCACCGGCTTCGGAAACTCAAGAAAGGCCCTGAAAAGACCATCGATGTGATGTTCCGAAGCTTCAAAATAAACGACGAGCGTCTTCGCCCGCAAAGCTTCAAGATACTCGTCCCCGGTATAAACAACGCTCCCCGTGGTATCGAGAACGACCTCCTTGCCCCCTTCGACTGTCATGACCTCCAGCGCTTCTCCCAAAACCTCGCGCTCCCGGTCGAGATACCGCACGCTGTTCGTTTTGTAAGAATCCTCCCAAGGGAACCCCATCCACTTGGCCATGCCCTGAATCCCCGAAAGCCCGCCAAGTTCCGGCTTGAGCTTCTTCTCGATCAACGCATCGCAATCGATATGTCTGTATTTATGATGAGCGGCGAGATCGCGCGAACAGCAGCTCTTGCCGATGTTCGACATGCCGATCAGAGAAATATGCATGACCACGGATTCCAACGAATAGGTCTTTGATTGTAAAAGCGTAACCCTGTATAAGACAACGATCCAATTTTTTCAGGAAATACCTGTGACGAACGCGGGAAAAACAGTCGAGATATTCACCGATGGCGCTTGCAGCGGCAATCCCGGCCCCGGAGGCTGGGGCGCCCTTTTGCGCATGGGCGATGCCGAAAAAGAATTATCAGGCGGAGAGAACCCGACCACAAACAATCGCATGGAACTCACCGCCGCCATCAAAGGCCTCGAAGCGCTAACGCGCCCCTCGACGGTGAAGCTCTACACCGACAGCCAGTACGTCCAAAAAGGCATCACCGAATGGCTCCCCGGCTGGCTGAAAAGAAATTGGAAAACCGCCGACAACAAACCCGTCAAAAACGCTGACCTATGGCAACGCCTTAACGAAGCCAAGTCTAAACACAACGTCCAGTTCATCTGGGTCAGAGGCCACAACGGCCACCCCGAAAACGAACGCGCAGACCGCCTAGCCGTCGCCGCCATATCCCGACTGCAAAAGCCTTGATCACCGTCGCGCACAATAAAAATCATAGTCGTCATCCCGGCGAAAGCCGGGATCCAGCGCCGCGCGTCTGCGCGGCATAAGGCTCTATTCCACCGAAAAAAGATATTGCTTAAGAACTCATGGGTTCTTCTCTCAAAAACACCAGTTGTTATCGCACTTATTATGCATTATCAGTCGCTCGCAATGAACAAAACCGCGCGTTCCATAGACGATTTGGTTAAATCCGGCCTCCTCCCCGAAGCAACCCCGGAGCTTAAAGCCGTGGCCGAAAAATACGCCGTCGCCGTAACCCCCACAGTCGCGTCTCTCATAAACCGTGCCGACGAAGCCGACCCCATCGCCAAACAATTCATCCCCTCGGAAAAAGAACTCACAGTCCTCCCCGAAGAGGTATCCGACCCCATCGCCGACGCTCCCCACACCCCGGTTCCCGGCATCGTCCACCGCTACCCCGACCGGGTACTTCTGCTGCCGACACAAACCTGCGCCGCCTACTGCCGCTTCTGCTTCCGGCGCGAGAACGTGGGGCAGGGCAACGGAACGCTATCCGACGCCGATATGCAAAAGGCCCTCGCCTACATTCGGTCCCACAACGAAATTTGGGAAGTCGTCCTCTCCGGAGGCGACCCGTTCATCCTCTCGCCGCGCCGCTTGGATGAAATCGTCAAAGCGCTAAATGGCATCGACCACGTCAAAGTCATCCGCTTCCACACACGCGTCCCAGTGGTCGACCCGTTACGCATTACCCAAGAGCTTGTCAAAGCGCTGCAAGGCAGGGCCACCGTCTACGTCCTCCTCCATTGCAACCACGCCCGCGAACTAACTCCTCAAGCTCGCGCCGCCTGCGCAACGCTCGCGGACGCCGGGATTCCTCTCCTCTCGCAAAGCGTCCTCCTGCGCGGCGTCAACGACACGGTTGAAAGCCTAACAGCCCTCATGCGCGCCTTTGTCGAATGCCGGATAACCCCTCACTACCTGCATCAAGGCGACCTCGCACGAGGAACCAGCCACTTCCGCGTCCCAATCGCTGAAGGGCAGGAGCTTCTCCGCCGCCTGCGCGGCAACCTCTCCGGCCTGTGTCAGCCCACCTATATACTCGACACCCCCGGCGGCCACGGCAAAGTCCCCATCGGTCCCACCTTCGCCAAGAAGGAAGGCGACTACTGGACGGTCCAAGACTTCAATGGCAACCCGCACCCCTACAAAGAATCGTAAGTGCCTACCGATACCGATTCTCCGACTGAAGAGACCCCGCACAAATATTTCGCACCGCAACATAACAATCGGCAAAGCCGAAACATTTTTTTGCAATGTAAAATCCCGCTTTTCGCCATCCTCAAAAAACGCAATAACCCCTATAATTATTGGCCTCTCGGGTGTATAGCGGCAACAGCCCGCAAGTCCTGTTAAGAAATTCGACAATGGAGTGTAAAAAACTGCCTCTATCCTGCCGTAATGTCTTGACTTGGCCGATTCTCTTCCTTAGTTTGCGCGCGAGTTTAGCGCTTGGATAAATATGAGTTCAGATAAAGAAAAACTCGACGATTTGTCCGAGCGCATCCGCCAGGCGGGAGCGAAGCCGGAGAAGCAGGTTGAATCAAGTCCGTTGCGAAACGCCGGATACGATTTTGCCGGAACTTTATTCGGATCGGTCATTCTGGGGTTTTTGCTGGACAAAATGTTTGGCACAGCGCCTTGGATAATGGTGGGGATGGTGGTTCTGGGTTTTGTAACAGGCCTCATGGGCGTCTGGAGAGTCCTTCAGAAGCCGGATGAAGACGAAAACAAAAGCTAGATCTTTGAGGAACAGGAAGCATGTCGTCAGTTTTCGAAGAATTTGAAATCCATCGCATGTCAGAACCGCTATTTGAGATAGCGGGCCACCCGATCGCATTCACCACAGCGTCGCTGTGGATGTTTATCACCGTAGTCTCTGCCACGCTGTTCTTCCTGATCGCTATCCGTAAAAAAGCGGTCGTCCCGGGGCGTATGCAAATGGCCGCCGAAGTCCTTTATAATTTGGTTGGCGGAATTCTCGAAGGCAACGCCGGCGAACACGCCCGTCCTTTCTTCCCCTTTATCTTCTCGGTTTTCGCCTTCGTGTTTTTTGCAAACCTCACCGGTTTGGTGCCTCATTCGTTCTCGATCACCAGCCATGTGATCGTCAATCTCACGCTTTCGCTGACGCTTTTCACCGTCATCATCATCACCGGCTTTGTGCGCCACGGCTTCCATTTCCTCGGGGTCTTTCTCCCGAAAGGCACGCCGATG
The DNA here is from genome assembly GCA_964559415.1 of uncultured Rhodospirillaceae bacterium. Taxonomy (GTDB): domain Bacteria; phylum Pseudomonadota; class Alphaproteobacteria; order UBA9219; family UBA9219; genus CAIXLI01. Next base: position 87 of record CAZLIG010000096.1, on the reverse strand, counting down.
TTCGCCGCACCGGTTATGTACATCATCGAAATGTTTTCGTTTTCGGTTCGTCCGTTCAGCCTCTCGCTCCGTCTTTTCGGAAACATG
>CAZLIG010000095.1:5841-8631 GCA_964559415.1 uncultured Rhodospirillaceae bacterium | reverse complement strand
CGCTACCGCTCTCCGCCTTCTACAGCGTTTCTGCGGTTCGGGTAAGATACAAGGAAGGGGCCCATCGCAACGCGATGGGAAGGTGAGGTGGTCTCCCCGCAATCCCACCCCCAAAAAACGCATCCTTCACTCGTCATCCCCGCGAAGGCGGGGATCCCATTCGGTTTATGCCGCCGCTTCATAACGCCCCATTTCCCAGCCTAAAAAAATTCCCTCTCCGCCGCCCTTGCGGAGAAGAAGGGCCCCATCGCAACGCGATGGAAAGGTGAGGTGGTCTCCCGGCAATCCCACCCCCAAAAAACGCATCCTTCATTCGTCATCCCCGCGAAGGCGGGGATCCCATTTGGTTTTTGCCGCCGCTTCATAACGACCCATTTCCCAGCCTAAAAATTCCCTCTCCGAGCGATGGAAAGCTAAGGTGGTCTCCCCGCAAACCCTAAGCCTGCTCACGGCCTAATAATCGTAATAAGCTTCTTCCGCTCGCGATCTTCATAGAACTCAATCGAATCCAGACGTGTATTGAAATTAACCTCCCTCATGCCCAGCGCCTCGTTTTGGATATACTTGGCGAACCTGTTGCGCGCCTTCACTTCGACTTTAACAAGCGGTTCAATCAATACCACGCGCAGGTTATAACGGACGTACACATGCCGTTTTGACGAGGATAGCTCGTTCATGCGGGCGATTAGCCCTTTAGCGTCGACGTCCGAGAGAGGTATGCCTTCAATGAATATCGGAGATGTCAGGCGCGCATGGAATACGTACGGAAGATACGCTGCGTGATGCGGAGGACACGTCTCATGGCTCGGATAAAACGTAATCATATTCACGCCGTCGATGATGCTCTTTTGCGCAAAGCGAAAAAGCTTTGCGTTAAAATCATAGCGCCCCATTGAGATCGCCGTATCGAAGCGAAAGGCAACCGGAAAAGTCGCGATGTTCAACTGAACCGATTTTCTCGCAGCCTTCCTGACTTGATTCCACTTGAAATCGTTTTTGAAAAACTCGGAGTAAATGGGGCATTCGGTAATCAGCACATAATCGTCGACCATATTCTCGTCCGAAAGGTCCAAGGCGCCGAACCGGATCATCGTTCGAACGAGGTTCATAAAAGTCGGCTCGGCATAATCCTGCGCCTGCATCTGCTGCTGAGCCTGCGGAAAAACCCCTTGTGGCTGTATCAACCGAGGCTGAAGCTCCTCCACCTGCGCCTGAGGCTGAACCTCCTGTGTTTGAGGAACGGGTTGAGTCTGAGGTTGCGCCTGTGCCTGAACTGCCCGAGGCAGAAACAAGGTTAAGGCCAAAGCGGTAAGCACGATGCGAGCATAAAACATGATTCTGCCTCCTGTAATGCTTTATAGAAGACCCCGCACACTCTGACAATTGATTGTAGATTCAAATCGCAGCTATTGCGTGCCGAAGCACTTTCATCATGACGCTCGGCAGCGCCTCGCCCTTAAAGTCCCTCGGCAACACCCAATGCCCTTCGATCCGCTTCCGTGTAACGGCAGTCTGCACGCCGATATCCAACGTAAAATGCGTAAAAACGTGCCTCACGACGCCAGGAACCGCCTTCCATTGCGCCCGAACCGGAGCATAAGCCGTCGCTTCTTCAAGCGAAAGCATCGGCCCCTCCACCCAAGGACTCGTCGGCACCTCCATCATCCCCGCCAAAAGCCCGTGCGGAGACCGGCGGCGCAAAAACACCTCTCCCTTCGGACTCATCAAAACAAACGCTTGAGCGCGCCGAGCGGGTTTCGCCTTCTTCTTCTCCCGGCGCGGAAGCTTATCCTGAACGCCCTCCCCCTTCGCCAAGCACCATTTCTCCCACGGGCAAAGACCGCATTTGGGCGAACGCGGCGTGCAAACGCCCGCCCCCAAATCCATCAAAGCCTGTGCATAGTCCCCACACCGACGCTCCGGAACCAGGGACGCGGCTGCAACACGAATTCCCGGCTTCGCTTTTGGAAGAGCCTCGTTAATCAGAAACATCCGAGAAACAACCCGCTCGACATTTCCGTCCACAACATTCGCCGACCGGTCAAAAGCAATAGCCGCCACTGCCGCCGCCGTATAAGGCCCAAACCCCGGCAAAGCTAGAAGCGCTTCTTCCTCATCCGGAAACCTCCCGCCGAAGTCCTCCACAATCCGCAAAGCACACGCGTGCAACAAACGCGCACGCCTATAATATCCAAGCCCCGCCCACATCCTTAAAACATCGTCCAGCTCAGCCGCCGCAAGAGCTTCTATCGTAGGCCACCGCTCAAGGAATTTCACAAAATAGGGGCCGACCGTCGCCACCGTCGTCTGCTGAAGCATAATTTCCGACAACCAGACTTTATAAGGGTCCGGCGTCTCCTGTTTAAGCGCTCGCCAAGGCAGCCGACGCGCATGACCATCGTACCAATCAAGCAAGCCCTTAGTTAACGCAGCCTTCGGCATCCCCTCCGAATGCTTTTTGACTTTTCCCCCGGATGCTTTCACACTTGCTCCATGTACAAACCGCGCCCTCTAGCCGATGCCGTCGATAAAATCGCCCGCCAGTCCGCCGGGAAGGACTGGGGTCTCTATGCCAGCCTTCTCGACCACTGGACGGAAATCGTTGGGGCCGAGTACGCCAAGGCCACCACCCCGATCAAAATCACCTTTCCATACCAACCCAACGAAGCGCAACGCAAAAACGGCACCTTGACCATAAGGCTCCCCAAAGGGCTGGCAATGGAGTTCAGCTTTAAAGCCGAGCTGATCCGCCTGCGTGTAAACAGCTATTTCGGCTATGAAGTATTCTCC